>DBFAHJ010000108.1:0-15919 GCA_048227095.1 Collinsella aerofaciens
CGCATCGTGTGCGAACGCTACCTGCGCAACGGTTGCATCACGGGTGTGTTCCTCAACGTGATCAACGTTTACTTTATGTACTCGGCGATTACCGGAACGGGCTTTGGCTTTGGTTTCTAGCTTGTCCTTTTAGGCAACGAGTCTGCACACATATTCGATAGCTGCTGCGAGGCCGCCGCTCGATCGTGGTTTAAAGACCATGTCGGCGGCGGCCTCGTTTTCGTATCCGGCGCCGCGAAGGGCGAGTGCGATACCGGCTTCCAGGAGAAGGGGCAGACCGCGTTGGCTGGTTGCGATTACGGCAGCCTGATTGAGCGAGCAGTTGTGCGCCTGGCATTGGATAGCAAGTTCACCTTGCGCCGGGCAAGGGACCAGAACGGCGGCGACGCGACTTGATAGCAATGCAAATGCTGTGCGCTCATCGGGCGAAAGGCATTCTGATTCAACGACGACGAGCTTGGGCGGCGCGCTGTTTGTGCGAGGCGTGGCTCGGTACATGCGGACCGAAGAACCCGACATAGAAAACTCCTGTGTATTCGGCAAAACGTAAACTATAGTTTACGTTTATGTTCGGCTCCATTTCAAACTCGGCTGCATGGACGAACGTGCGAAACAGATTCTTGGCAGGCGGGTCGAAGAGACACGCAGGGACCTTGGTATCTCCAAGGTTGATTTTTGTGTGGCGACAGGAATCAGCCGACCCTACCTCGACCGAATCGAAGATGGGACGGCAAATTTCACGCTCAGGGTTCTATTTAAGATCGCGCCCGCACTCGGCATGACGGTGTCAGAGCTTCTCGAGGGCATTGAATAGAAGATGCCTATTGACCGGTGGTTACACCATCGGGATACGGTCGTGGTTGACTTGGCTGTAGAACAGGCGCTGAATTTCTGACGCATCACGTGACTGGCCGAGTGCCCACATGGTCTTGGCCACGAGCGTCTCGGTGGTCATGTCGTCGCCGCGCAGAATGCCCGGATGATCGGCGTAAGCACGGCCGACCTCGTAAACGCCCAGATCGAGGCCCTCTTCGGGGACCTGCGTGGTCATAACGACGGTGCGGCCCGAATCGACCCAGCGGAAAATTGCCTCTTGGAATGACTCGCCCGACTCACCAAACTCGGGGATACCGCCAATGCCAAAGGTCTCCAGGATTACGGCATCGTAGCCATCGGCCAGGGCGTCCAGGATGCCCGGGTTCACGCCGGGCGTGAGCTTAAGGACAAACACACGCGGGTCAATACTGTCGTAGAAACGCACCGGGTTTTCGCCCTGATGAGTGCCGTGGAGCCCGTTGCGCACGATGCGGTCGTTGCGGATGTAGGCAATGGGCGGATAGTTGACGCTAATGAACGCGTTAAAGCTCATGGTGCGCTGCTTGCGGGCGCGCGTGCCGGCAATGGCGACGCCACCAAACACAATCGACACATCGTGCGAGTGCTCGTCGAGCGCATAGAGCAGGCTCTGGTACAGATTGAGCTTGGCGTCGGTAAAGGGGTTGCCCATGGGCTTTTGCGAGCCGGTGAGTACGATGGGCTTGGGGCTGTCCTGAATCAGATAGGAAAGTGCTGCCGCGGTATAGCTCATGGTGTCGGTGCCGTGCAGAATCACGAAGCCGTCGTGGTCGGCATAGCCTTCGACGATGACGTCGCGGATACGCATCCAGTCACTGGGACGCATATTGGTGCTGTCGATGTTCATGGGCTGCACGACGTCGAGCTCGCAGAGGCCCGAGATCTCTGGGACGCTCTGGGCGAGCTCCTCACCGGTCAGGGCGGGGGAGAGGCCGTTGCCGTCCTCGGTCGATGCGATGGTGCCGCCCGTGGCGATGAGAAGGATGCGCTTCATGCTGGTATTCCTATCGTATTTGCCGCCGCAGAGGCGGAGTCGTTCGGCAGTATTGTGGCACAGGGCGTCCAATGTTCAAACGTATTACATCATCCGTAACGTTTGGTAACACTTCAATTGCCGTCAAATTGGGGCCTGGTCGTGCGTTTGCCGTGCGCTGATGGCTGCGAGGGACGAGAAACCCCATATAACGTGTACACTATGGAGGTTATTTTCGTTCATTCACGCGGGTGGGCACCGGCTCCCCGCCAACAAGAGGGGGATACCATGGATCAAAAGGCTTCCGCAAAGGTCCTCGTACTCGACTTTGGTGCGCAGTACGGTCAGCTCATTGCCCGTCGCGTCCGCGACCTCAACGTGTATTCCGAGATTGTTCCCTGCGACATATCGGCCGACGAGATTCGCGAGATGAACGCCTCTGCGCTCATCCTTTCTGGCGGTCCGGCCTCCGTGTACGCCGAGGACGCTCCGTCCATCGACCCCGCCATCTTTGACCTGGGCCTTCCCGTCTTGGGCTTCTGCTACGGCCATCAGATCACGGCGGTGACGCTCGGCGGCAAGGTCGGTCACTCCGAGGTGGGCGAGTACGGCCGCGCCACCATCACGCGCACGGCCGGCGCCAAGCTCTTTAACTCCACGCCCATGGAGCAGACCGTGTGGATGAGCCATCGCGACGCCGTTTCCGAGGTGCCCGAGGGCTTTACCGTTACCGCTAGCACCGACGTGTGCCCGGTTGCCGCCATGGAGTGCGTCGAGCGCAAGATTTTCACCACGCAGTTCCACCCCGAGGTCAAGCACTCCGAGTACGGTCAGCAGCTGCTGAGCAACTTCCTGTTTGAGATCTGCGGCCTGGAGCCCAACTGGAGCATGGACAACCTGGTCGAGACCATGACGGCTGAGTTCCGCGAGAAGGTCGGCGACGACCGCGTGATTCTGGCCCTGTCCGGTGGCGTCGACTCCTCCGTCGTGGCTGCGCTGGGCGCTCGCGCCGTGGGCAAGCAGATGACCTGCGTGTTCATCAACCATGGCCTGCTGCGCAAGGGCGAGCCCGAGCAGGTGGAGGAGGTCTTCACCAAGCAGTTTGACGTCGACTTTATCCACGTCCACGCCGAGGACCGCTATGCCGAGCTTCTGGCCGGTGTGACCGAGCCCGAGGAGAAGCGCCGCATCATCGGTACGCAGTTCTGGAAAGAGTTCTTCGCGGTTGCTCAGCAGCTTGAGACCGATGGTAAACCCGTGAAGTACCTGGCTCAGGGCACCATCTACCCCGACATCATCGAGTCCGGCGCTCGCAAGACGGGCGGCAAGACGGCCACCATCAAGAGCCATCACAACCTGATCCCGTTCCCCGAAGGCGTGCACTTCGACCTCATTGAGCCGCTCGACCACTTCTTTAAGGACGAGGTCCGCGCGCTTGGTCTGGCGCTCGGACTGCCGAGTCATATCGTGTTCCGCCAGCCTTTCCCGGGCCCTGGTCTGGCCATCCGCATCATCGGCGCGGTCGATAAGGAGAAGCTCGAGATCCTCAAGAACGCCGACGCTATCGTGCGCGAGGAGCTCGACGCCTACAACCAGCGCCTGTTTGAGCAGACCGGCGAGCGCAACTCCGAACACAGCTGCTGGCAGTATTTCGCGGTTCTGCCCGACATAAAGTCCGTCGGCGTTATGGGCGACGAGCGCACCTATCAGCGCCCGATCATCCTGCGTGCCGTCGAGTCCAGCGATGCCATGACCGCCGACTGGGCCAAGCTGCCCTACGACGTGCTGGCTCGCATTTCCGGCCGCATCGTGGCCGAGGTCCCCGGCGCGAACCGTGTGTGCTACGACATTACGTCCAAGCCGCCCGCGACCATCGAGTGGGAATAGCTGATATTCGGTGATTCCAAGCCCCTGACCTGCGAATACGGGTCGGGGGCTTTTCTTTTTGCAACCTCTGGGCAACCTATCTGCCGCTATCGTGCGGATAACCTAGCGTTTTCAATGCCGCCGCTTTCAATGCCCCGTAGTCCACCAGAACAACGCAGGGGTGTTGGAAGGGGCGGTGTTGTAAACGCGGCTCTGGTATGGCTCCCCCCCCCGCTGCTGGAAACGCGTGCATCGGGCGAGAACTATTCGATATGTGATGGCATTGTGTATGTTACCGACGGTCTAGACGACGACGGTTACCTAGACTACTATGTAGTTGTCAGCTAAGCGAGAGCTTAGGGAAGCGGCGCGGACGCGCCCAGTTCGTAAGGAGCTTCATATGAGCAACGCAACCCCCATCCCGTCCCCGATTCCCGATGATGTAGAGCTGCCCTTCTCGGTTGGCGTACTTCAGGCGGAGCAGGGTGCCGACCTGCGCGGAGAGATGTACGCTTTCGGTTCTGTCGTGGTGGTTATCGCCGAGGGGGAGGGCTTGAGCCGCTTGGACGTGAAGTCCGTGTCGTTGGACGGTGAGCCTGTCAGTACCAACGTCCTCGGCTACGGCTCCATGTCAACGGACGAGGACGGTTCCCGCGCGGCTTGGCAGTCGCTCTATATCCCCGCCCTCGCGGACGGCGTAGAACCCGAGGCTCTCACGTTCGGTGAGATTTCCGTCTGCGCGATGTAGTTTCCCCGCCGCGCCTGCCTGCCGTAGTGGGCGCGGCACCCGTTCCCTATTGAAAGGACTTCTATCATGGCTTTAAACGTATCCTCGAACCGCCCCCCGCGCGTCAAACGTGGTATGAAGCTCAGGCGTGAAGTAAGCTATACGTTATTGTTCTGCTTCAGCCACTCGGATGCCGCTTCGGGCACTTCGGCACCCACTATGCAGCCTGCCATCGAATATGCCTTCGCGCGCGTAGGCAACCTCCTGAACGTCATTGACTGGGTAAAGCTCGCACAAATTACACCGTCGCAGCTCGGTATCCCGTCTTGGCTGAACGTGGGCGCGCGCTATAGTACGACCCTCTCTCTGGAGGAGCCCACGTATGATAGGCTTGTCGCTTTCCGCGATACCATTGAGCCTGATTTCGACCAGCTCAAGGAGCGCGGGGTGTATCTGAATTTCGCCCTTGCGATGCTCCTTCGTGCCCCGCTCGCGCTCGATAAGCGCGTTCTGCCCTTCAAGCTGCCCACTGACGAACTGCTCGGCGCTGGCGCTGCTCCCGCCGCGTTCGACCCTTCGATATTCGACCAGTCCGACCTGTTCCCGAACGGCAAAGTAGATGCCGAGGGTTTCGCTGACGCTAGCGAGATGTTCTGATGAGTATCGCCGATGTAGACATAACGGTTGCCCGCCAATGGGGTTTCGCTGATACGGGGTCTGAGCGCCTATCGGGAGACCCACAACCATACCCAGCGGAGTTTGACGTCGATGCGCAACCCGGCTGGGAGATGTTCGCCTTTTCTCTTTGCCGTTCAGAAAGAACGTTCCGCGGTTTACCGCCTGTCTTGGTCGGGCGCACCGTTCATTTCCTTCATAAACCTAAGAAGCGTAGGGGTGTGTTCGTTCGTGAGGGCGGGTGCGTTAGGCTTGCCTTTGTAGACTTACCGGGAGAACTGCTTGGCTCACCAGTGCGAGTGCTGCACCTTCGTAAATGGCTGCTCCTGCTGCCCTTGCTCCTTGCCGCTACGCTCCTGTGCCTAACGCTCACGCTCTGCGGTTCTGGCTCGTCCTCGCCTGATTACCTCGCGGGCATGACGGGGACGCCCGCCGCGACGCCTGCGCCCGTTGTCTCGCTCGATTACGCCGCTTACGATGCGAGCGTAGATAGCCGCTGGGTTGCAGATTCCATGACCCAAGATTTCCGTCTTTCGCTCCCCTCGACCTGCAAGTATTCCCGCGGCAAGGAGGGCGGGAACCCGATTATCTCTAGCCCGAGCATCATGGTTGATTTCAACCACGATTCGAAGTATTCCGACAACGAATGTGTTTACAATCCCGCAGGTAAAGACGGCTTTGGTGCCTTTTTACGCCCTGGCTGCGAGGTAAACCGTATCACGTTGACGCAACCCGTTAAGGCTGGCACTTATTCAGCCCGCACCGTCTGGAACTCCGTTTTGGAGCGTGACGGCAAGACTCCCGCAGGTTCCACGTCATTCGATTTCACCCTGACCGTTGAGTAGGTGATGAACACGTCTCGATCATTTTCAATGCCCGAGACGTGTTCATATCCAAGGGTCGCGCGAGGTGCGCGACCGAAACCCCTCCCGAAAGGAGACTGTCATGTTAAACCTCAACCCCGCCGTAAAGCTCATGCCCGCCCTTGCGCTCGCAGCTGTAATCGGCTCCCCGCTGTCGGCTTTCGCCGCCCCCGCCGTCAACCTCGGCGCTGACAACGCTATCGAAAGCTCCGAGCAGGGTACCGCGACCGCCAATGTTCCCGTCACCCTCACGGCTGACGGCTCGTGGACAGATAAGGGCGGCACCTCCCATGACATGGGCAAGTACGTTGTCACTGTACCTACCAGCATCAGCGTTTCGGGTATCGGCGCTGGCTCCAACTCCATCAGCGCCAAGTACAAGGTCAATGTCGCTGGCATCATCGGTAGCGGCAAGAAGGTTACGGCACGCGCCAATACCGACCGCCACCAAGCGCCCTATATGCTGTCCGTCACGCAGGGCAAGACCGAGTTCAGCGCCAAGGACATTAGCAACGGTACGAACGATTCCAAGGGCGTGCTGCATATCAACGGCTCCGATTCCACCGATACCCTTAGCACCCAGCAGGACGTGTGGTTCTCCGATTCCGTCACGGGCAACGTTACGTATTCCTTCGCTATCGCCTAGAAAGGGCTATTCATCATGGCTTACAAGCTCGACCTGAACGGTCACCGTTTCTTCCTCGCTGGCAACTCGATTGCCTACGAGTACGACCGCGCCACTAATCAGCGCACCGATACCATCAGCGGTACCCGCTTCGATGTGGTTGACCTCGCCAACGGCTATGAGCATTTGAACGTGCTGGTCGAGGGCGCTCCCGCCCTGCTGTTCGACCCCGAGGACGAGATTCCCACGGGTACCGAGGTGGTCTTTACGAACCTCAACGCCCGCCCCTATGTCGGTCGTAACGGTCGTATCGCCGTCACCGCGTCCGCTGATGCCTGCCGACTGGCTAACCAGCCGCGCGGCAAGGAGTAACGACCCCCTGACCGCTGCCGATTCCAGCTACCGCCCTGCGTCCCAAAACGCCAATCCCGAGACGCGGGGCGGCTCTTTTTCTGACAACCGAACCGTTTACGATTAAGGAGCCGTTACTATGGCTTATTTTATCGAACTCGTTAAAGGAATAATCGCCAAAGCCCGTTTTAGCGCTGATTCGTGGCAGGACTTCCGCGACCGTCACCCCGCCATAGCCCGCGACCTCGGCGCTTTCGTCCTCGTTCTCCTGCTCGCCGCTGTCATTTGGGCGCTCTCGGCTGCTTCGGGCAACCCCAGCCCGTTCGGATACTAGGGGGTGCGCCATGCCCAAGCCCCTGCGCGTGTTCTTCGTCTCGGTGGCGGTGCTGTACGCCCTCGTCCTAGGCTGGCTTGTTTTCGAGACTGCCCGTATCGCCGCCGCCGTCCCCCCAGCCCTGCCGCCCTTCGAGTGCTGCACCCCGTATCTTCGGGGTAGCGCCGCCGTCCCGCTCAACGCCAAGGAGTTCGACCGTTTCGACCTTTCAGACGGCTCGGCGCTCTCCCTGCGTCTGGTGCCGTCCGATGGTGCCGCCCCCGCCCTGCTCTTTGCCGTCCTGACCTCGCCCGATGCCGCTACGCTCACCGTAAACTCTGCTTCGCTCGGTTCCCGTTCCGTTCTGGGGTCGTTTGCGGGTCACGGTGCCGAGGTCGGCTATGACGGCTCTACCGCCGCCCTCTGGACTTGCTTCGAGGTGGTGCCGCCCCTGCTCGACGGCTCGCCGCTCTCCGTCACCGTTACCGCCGTCAACTCTGATGGCTCCCGTTCCGTTTTCTCTCGTAAGGGGGTTCTCTCCCATGCTCTCTGATTCCCTGCGTTCCTTGCCCGCTTTCGATCATTTCCGAAAGCGTTTCGATGCCCGCGATACCGAGCTGTTGCGTAAGGGCGTTGACGTGTCCCTTACCTCGCCCGCGCCCTCGGGTTCGTTCAAGGTCGTTTTCGTCCTCTTCTCGGCTGGGCTGTCATTCGTTCTCGGTTTTAACCTGCTCATGCTCTGCGAGCGCTCGCTTTTCACCCTGCCGCTGCTGCTCCCCGCCGTGGCGCTGCTGGCGCTCTCGCTCTGGCTCGTCCTGTATGTGGCGCTGTTCGGCTCCCGCTTCGTGCCGTGCGGCTCGACCGTCCGCAACTTGGAGCGGTTCCTTTATGCGAACAAGCTCTACGTCTCGCATGAGGACACGTTGTCGAACGGCACCAAGCGTGAGCGTATAGATTCCTCTCTCCGTCTCTGCGTCCTCGTGAGCGGCAATATGCTGACCGTCCGAGCCTTTGACGATGGGAACGGCTATACCTCCAAGCTCTCCAGACTTGAGGACATGGGGCTTTGCTCCGTGATAGGTCGCCCGCTCGATTCCAAGTCGGCTGGCGTTGGCGCTACCGATTACGTTTTCCGTCTGCGCGATGATGTGCGCTTGCAGGCTGTTCCCCGCCTGCTGTCCTCCGAGCCTACGGGTCGGCTCGATGCGATACCGCTGACGGGCGAGCTGTCGTGGAACTTCGCCCACCTGCCCCATATGCTCATAGCTGGCGGCACTGGTGGCGGCAAGTCAACATTTATCTACTACCTGATAGCCGAGTTCTTACGGCTCGGAAACTCCCGTGGGTTCGCGGGTGAGGTGTATATCTGCGACCCGAAGAACGCCGAGCTGGCTTCGCTCTCGCATGTCATAGGCTCCGACCGCGTTGGCGTATCGCCCGCCCAGATTGCCAAGGTGGTTCGGCTCTGTAGGGAAGAGATGGACAGGCGATATAAATACATAAGCGACCCAGAGCGTTTCCGTTTCGGTGCCAACGCCTTTACCTACGGGCTTAACCCCGTGTTCCTGATATTTGACGAGGTGGCGGCGTTCAAGGCTGCGGCTGACAAAAAGACCTTCGGGGAAGTCTGGAGCAACCTGACCCAGCTGGTGCTGAAAGCCCGCGCCGCCAACGTGTTCGTTATCCTCGCCATGCAGCAGCCCCGCGCCGATACCATATCGACCGACATACGCGACAACTTGGGCGCTCGCGTGTCCCTGGGCTCGCTCTCGGACGAGGGTTACCGTATGACCTTCGGCGGCTCTTTCGACTTCCTGCCCATCGAGGAACGCGGCACGGGTTATATCATGCTTGACGGCTGGGACGCTCCAAGACCTTTTAAAGCCCCGTTCGCGGACTACTCGAAGGTTGACTACCCTAAAGAGCTTAAACGGCTTTATATCGCCGCTCAGCGCCGTAACGGGGTATCTGCGGACAACGCCGAGAAGGAAGAAAGCGCCGAAAGTGTGACGGATTAGGAAGTAAAGCCCCTGCCGCTGGGCGAACGCTCGGGGCGGAAAAGGGGGCGGCGGGCGCGGAGCGCCCAGCCGAGCGGAGCGACCCCCCGCCCCGAGCGGGCGCACGGCGGCTTACTTTACTTGATATATATGTCAACATCTGTCCGCGGAAGTTCGCCCGTTTTGGGCGGTTCCCGCTGGTGAACCCAAGTTTTTTCGCGGATGTGCGGAAGGTGGTATGTACCAGTTGGCGCTCGAATGGGTCAAGACCATCGAGACGCCCACCACGATTGAGGTTTGGGAGTATTCGGCTCCCGCTGGGCGCATGAACCCAGAAGCCCGCCGTGACGATGATTCAGAGGATGAAAGCGAACGTGGGCGAAAGCCCGATGCAGCCGCTTACTACGATGCCGCGAAACGGCGGCAGAGGCACTACAGGGGCGTTCGTTGGGAGATAGCCCGCCTTATCGACTGCAATTTCGATGATTCGACCAAGTTTCTAACGCTCACGTTCGCAGATAACGTAACCGATATTAAATATTGCAACCGCGAGTTTCGCAAGTTTATCAAGCGCCTTAACCGCCGAGTGTATGGAACGGATAAGACGAAAGTGCGCTATCTGGCTGTGTGGGAAGCCCAGAAACGCGGGGCTATCCATTACCACGTTGTCCTGTTCGGTATGCCGTATATCAGGCTCTCCGAGCTGCGCGAGGTGTGGGGTCACGGCTTCGTCAAGATTAACCGCGTTGACGTTGACCAACGCTACAACGTTGGTCGCTATATCTCCAAGTATTTCAGCAAGGACGTTGACGAGGGTTCCTACAAGCAGAAGAAGTTCTTTCGCTCACAGAACCTTATTCAGCCCGTGGAAGAGCGTTTCACCACGCTCGAACCTCTTTCGTTCGAGGGCTATACGGTGGCTTTCACGAAGGAATACGACCAATTGATACCAGACCTTTACGGTGAGGGCGGGGGATACGCCCCGCGTAAGGTTCGGTACACGAAGATAGGGAAGGACTGGTAGCCTATGACTGGCTGTCCGATGGTCGATAAGACCGATTTAATCGCGTTGGGCTTCACGCCCTCCAAGTCTGCCGACATAATCCGAGCCGCCAAGCGGCTCATGGTGTCGCGCGGCTTCGGGTTCTACGGCTCCCGCAAGGTGGGGCGCGTTCCCGCCGCCGCCGTTGCCGATATTATCGGCGTTGACCCCGTGGGGGCGAACGATGCCCAAGGTGAGTAACGTCTATCGCGATGCGCGTAACGGGTCGTGGTATTTCGTGGCGAACCTCGGCACTGATGCCGAGGGTAAGCGCGTGCGCCACTGGGGACGCGGCTACAAGACCCAGAAGGACGCGAAAGCCGCCTACGATGCGTATATGGCTGATTTCTCCAAGACCGCCGTAAAGGTCAATTCGACAATGAGTTTCGGCGAGTTCTTCCGCACGTACTGGGTTCCAGACTACAAGGCTCGAACCCGCGAAAGCACGTTCGCCGAGCGTTCCCAGATGTCGCGAAAGCATTTCGCGCGTTGGGATCGCTGTCGGCTGCGCGACATTGACGCGCCCGCGCTCAAACGTTGGCAGAATGAGCTTGTTTCGGGTTACTCGCCCGCGTATGCGCGTCTCGTCTACGGGTATTTCGCTATGGTTCTGGACATGGCGGTCAAAATCGGGCTTTTGCAGCGCAACCCCGCGCGCACTGTCGGCAACGTCCCGAAAGCCCGCAGGGAAGTCGATTTCTGGACGCGTGACGAGTTCGAGCGGGTGGCGGCTACGTTCGACACGTCCGACTATTACGGTCTTTTCGGCTTCACGTGCCTTTGGCTGCTCTACATGACGGGGCTTCGGCTGGGTGAAGCCCAAGCCCTCAAATGGTCGGCTATCGACTTCGGCGCGGGTACCCTGTCGGTGGGCTGCTCGATGTACTACCGCAACGCCCGCAATTGGAAACTCACCCCGCCAAAAACGAAAGCTGGAAAACGTGTTATAGCGCTCGATTCGCTCACGCTGGAATATCTCGAACGCTGGCATGACGTGCAGCGGCGCAACGTCTCCACCGAGTTCGTCCTGTCTTGGGGCGGTGACCCGCTCACCAAGCATACCGTTAGGCATATCATCGAGCGCCACGCTCGCATGGCTGGCGTTCACCGTATCCGCTGCCACGCTCTGCGGCACTCTCACGCCGCCCTGCTCATTGCATTGGGTGAGAACGCCTTGGCTATACGCGACCGTTTAGGTCATGAAGATGTAAAGGTCACACTCGGAACTTACGGGCATTTATACGCCGATGCTGGCAAGGGCGTTGCTGCCCGTCTCGATGCCGCTTTCTCGGCACCCTCGGGCAGGCAACCGCTGGGCAACCCTTCCAGCCCGAGCGACCCGCCCGAACCCGAGGGAAACGGCTCCGATAGCGCCTAAAATCGCAGGTCGGGCGCTACCGAACCGCGTTTCGTTATGGAGTGGGAATAGAGAAATTTAGGAATTGCATTCCTAAATTTGACCACAATAAAAGCAAGTGAAATAACGCCTCCCATCGGAAAGACGGGAGGCGTTGTGTATATAGCCAGGGAAATCGAGCAGACCATCGACAAACTGCTCAAGCAGGGCAAAGTCGTGCTGGTCACCGAGATATTGCCTTCCCGGTTTCGAAACTTTAAAAGAATTCGAGTTTCGAAACCGGAAGGAGCGGATGATGGCCTGGGTAGACCGCAACACGTACCTGTAGCGGCTTTGGGCGCTTGAGGGCACCCGGGACATCAAGGTGATCACGGGGATGCGCCGCTCCGGCAAGTCCGAGCTCATGAAGGCGTTCTCCGCCTCCGTTGCGCGGAAGGACTCGTCCTCCAACAACGTCTACATCGACCTGCTGGACCTCGAGCGGCATTATCAAGCGTGTGCGTTTTCGTAGGCCTCTTTGATTTCTTCTGGCAAGCCGTCGGGAATGAGCGCCTTCAGCTCAGCCTCGTCGTTGCCCTGATTCAGCTGCTCGTAGTACCAGCATTTGAACTTCAGCATATCCAGCGCGCGGTTCATGTTCGCGATCTCCGACTCCATGTGGGCCTTCCGCTCCTCGAACATGGCCTTGCGTTTGGGATAAGTCGATGGGCCCTCCGCGCACCATTCCATGAACAGCCGGATGTCCTTGATCTCCATCCCCGCCTTCTTCAGGCATTCGATGACCCGAAGCGCCTCGAGTTCCGTATCGCCGAATTGGCGAATACCGGACGCCCGCTTCAATTCCGGGAACAGCCCCTGTTTGTCGTAATACCGCAGTGTTGAGGTGGGCAAACCGAACATCTCCGCCACCTGTCCGATTGTGTACACGCGCATCCTCCATTCATTTTCAAGTTGAAGCTTGACCTAAAGTCAGGTTTAGGTAATACCGTCATTTTCGTCAATGCAAATAGGGAGTGCAAGGGGTGCTCCGTCATGGGCAAAAAGGTTTTGGTGGTTTCTTCGAGTCCGCGAAAGAATGGCAATTCCGAGACGCTGGCGGACGCCTTCGCCAACGGCGCGCGGGAGGCGGGCCACAGCGTGGAGACCGTGCTCCTGCGCGAAAAGCAGCTGGGCTTCGGCAGGGGCTGCCTTGCCTGCCTAAAGCTGGGGCGCTGCGTCATCCAAGACGATGCTGTGGAAATTGCCGCCAAGATGCACGACGCCGATGTTCTGGTGTCGCAACGCCCGTCTACTACAGCGTCTGCGGGCAGCTCAAGACCATGCTGGACCGCGCCAACCCGCTCTTCGGCTCCGATTATGCATTTACCGAGGTGTATCTATTGGCAGCGGCGGCGGAGGGCGGGCGCTCGACCTTCGAGGGAACGGAGAAAGCCGTACGAGGCTGGGTTGACTGTTTCCCCCGTCGCGCGCTCGCCGGAACGGTTTTCGCCGGCGGCGTGAGCGGTGTGGGCGAAATCGCCGGGCACCCTGCACTGGAGCAGGCGCGACGAATGGGCATGGAAATCCAGGCGGGCTGCTTGGCCGCGCAAATGCGGATTGGTTTTTTCGGATGTGATCACGTAAATTTGAATCAAGCCGGCGGAGGAGCAATCGGCCAATGAGATTGTGCCTGGAACGCTTGAACAAAATATTTGATTCGCAAGCGATTGAATAGCTCCATCTGTTTTGGTTAAAACAAGCTGCGTGCCGCGCGCCTGCGGTACGAAGGAGGGAGAAGGCTATGAATATCGTTGTACTGAGCGGCAGCCCTCGCAAAGGTGCCAATACCGACACCATGGTCGACGCATTTGCAGAGACTGCGCGTGAGAGCGGTCATACGGTGGAAGTCATTCGTGTTGCCAGCAAGAAGATCGGCGGCTGCCTGGGGTGCCAGTACTGCTTTGCCCATAAGGGTGAATGCGTGCAGAAGGACGGGATGGCCGGTGTGATCGAGTCGCTCAAAGAGGCCGACATGGTCGTTTTCGCCTCGCCCATCTACTGGTTTGACATCACCGCGCAGGAGAAGATCGCCATCGATCGCCTGTATGCCTTCGGTGCTACGGGATTTCCGTTTGCCAAGACGGCTCTGCTCCTCGACAGCCATAGCGATGGGGTCTATGACGCGGCGATTGCTATGTACAAGGCCACTTGCGCTTACTGCAAGTGGGACGACCAGGGCATCGTCACTATCAGCGGCATGACCGAGCGCGACAGCATGGCCTCGTCACCCAAGCTGGAAGAGGTGCGCGAGCTTGCTCGTAGGCTTGCCTAAGGGCAGGCGAGGGCCGGTTGCTGCTAACTTTAAACGCGGAAAAATGCCCGCGATGAGAAACGACGAGGCCCGGACGCAGTGCTACTGCGTTCCGGGCCTCGTCGTTTTGCGAGCTCATGACGGTTTGGCTGCCGTCGTCCTAGTCAAACAGGCTCGGCATGTCGTTTTCCTTCATGAGGGCACCGGCGGAGGGGAGGCTCTGCGCGGTGAACTTCTCGGCCGAGACGCCGGCGCCAAGAATCTCTTCGGTCGTGCCGACGGTGGTGACCGAGCGACCCTTCTTGGCCGTAAAGGCCTGGACGCCCTGCGTGTTAGTGGTCGTCTTGGTCTTGAGCAGCGACGTGTTGAAGTTCATCAGGCGATAGTCGCTCGAGACCAGCGCGAGGTCGCGATCCTCCTTGAGCACCTGTGCATACAGCAGCTTGCTACCGCCGTAGATGGCGTTTTTGAGGCGCTTGCGGTTGGTCTTGGTGACGTATCCAGAAAGTGCGACGCGCACCACGCGGCCGTTCTCAAAGACAAACAGCACGTCGGCCTTGTAGTCCTCGGGGTCGATGACCCAGATGACGCTCTCGTCGGGTTCCATCTCAAGATCGGTGGGCAGGTACGAGCCCAGCTGGGCCGACTTGGTGTCCTCAAACGCCGCAACCTTGCACTTGTACACCTGGCTCTTATTGGTAAAGACCAGCAGCTCGTGGGTGTTGGAGGACGGGAACTCGATAAAGGGCTTGTCGCCGTCCTTGTACTTGAGCGTGGTCGCCTTCTTGAGCACGCGGTCCGTCATCTTCTTAAGGTAGCCATCGCGTGAGAGCATGATGGTAACCGGGTACTCCTCGACCTCGGGCTCCAGGCTTACCTCGATGACCTCGTGGGGCTCAATCCTGCCCGTGCGGCGCGGCATCACGTACTTCTTGTTGACCGCGGCCAGCTCGTCGCTGATGACCTCCTTGATGTTCTCCTCGCTGGAGAGGATCTCCTCAAGCTCGGCAATCTCGCCCTCAAGTTTGGCGATGTCCTTGGTGCGGTTGAGGATGTACTCCTCGTTGATGTTGCGGAGCTTAAGCTCGGCAACAAACTCGGCCTGCGTCTCGTCGATGTCGAAACCCTTCATAAGGTTGGGTACGACCTCGGCCTCGAGCTTGGTGCCGCGGATGATGGCGATGGCCTTGTCGATGTCGAGCAGAATCGCTTCGAGGCCGTGCAGCAGGTGCAGGCGCTCGGACTTTTTGCCCAGGTCAAAGTTAATGCGGCGACGCGTGGACTCAATACGCCACTTGACCCACTCGTGCAGAATCTGGCGCACGCCCATAACGCGGGGGTAGCCGTCGACCAGCACGTTGAAGTTGCACGAGAACGAATCCTGCAGCGTGGTCGAGCGATAGAGCTTGGCCATGAGCTTGTCGGGGTCGACACCGCGCTTAAGGTCGATGGCGATGCGCAGACCCGAAAGGTCGGTCTCGTCGCGGATGTCGGCGATCTCCTTGACTTTGCCCTCCTTGGAGAGCTTGACGATGCGCTCGATGATGACATCGGTCTTGGTGGTGTAGGGGATCTCGTAGACCTCGATGATGCGCTCTTCGGGAATCCAACGCCAGCGGGAGCGAATCTGGAAGCTGCCCAGGCCGGTCTCGATAATCTTTTCCATCTCCTCGCGGCGGTAGATGATCTCGCCGCCGGTCGAGAAGTCGGGCATGGGCATGTACTCGAGCAGGTCGCAATCGGGGTCCTGCAGGTAGTGCATTGTGGCAGTGCAGACCTCGTTGAGGTTGAAGCCGCAGATGTCGGACGCCATGGCGACGCCGATGCCTTTGTTGGCCGAGACGAGGATGTTGGGGAACGTGGTGGGCAGCAGGCGCGGCTCCTTCATGGCACCGTCGTAGCTGTCGACGAAATCGACGGGGTCCTTGTCGATGTCCTTGAAGATCTCGGCACTGATGGGGGAGAGCTTGGCTTCGGTATAACGC
>DBFAHJ010000109.1:0-4803 GCA_048227095.1 Collinsella aerofaciens
GAAGCCGGGGCCTTGGACGAGAGCATCATGGAGACAAGGTTGGTGGCAAGGTCCTTGACGCCAACGGAGGCGATGCCCTCGACATCGGACACGGCGCGCGAGACGATGGCGGTCAGAACATCGGGCGAAATGCCGATGCCGTCAATCTTGATTTCCTGGGGCATGAGTCCTCCTAGAAGATTTGGTTGCTAGACGCGGGAGACGAACTTGCCGTCGCGGGTGTCAACCTTGATGACCTCGCCCTCGTTGAGGTACATGGGGACCTGGATGACAGCGCCGGTGTCGATCGTGGCCGGCTTGGTGGAACCCTGGACGGTGTCGCCCTTAAAGCCCGGGTCGGTCTGGACGATGGTGGTCTCGATGAACATCGGCGGGGTCACGCCCATGAGCTCATCGTCGGCGAAGAGCAGCTGGCAGATGTCGTTCTCGCGCAGCCACTTGGAGTTCTCGCCCACCATGTCCTCGGGAACGGGAACCTGCTCATAGGACTCGTTGTCCATGAAGATGTAGTCGGTGCCATCGTTGTAGAGGTACTGGAACTCACGGGTGGTGAGCATGACGCTCTCGAACTTAGTGCCGGCGTTGCAGGTGTTCTCGACGACGCGGCCGCTCTTGATGTCGCGTGTCTTGTAGCGCACAAACGCGCCGCCCTTGCCCGGCTTGACATGCTGGAACTCGACGATGGTGTAGACCTTGTCCTTGATGCGGAGACCGAGGCCGTTCTTGAAGTCGGCGGTAGAAATGGTAGGCATAGCGACCTTTCTTGTTATGGGCAGAACGCACAAGCGTCCAAATTACATACGATGGAAATTATACACTTGCAGACGGCGCCTGCAGCGAGCGCATAAAAAGAGAACGCGGGGCGTCCGGATCGATTCGGACGCCCCGCCCCAAACTATCTACCGAAGTGGACTAGCAGTCGATAACATGCAGGTCGTGAGGGGTCTTGGTGAAGGGCTCGTAGCCATTCTCGGTGACCACGCCGTAGTCCTCAAGGCGCACGCCGCCCACGCCGGGCAGGTAGACGCCGGGCTCCATGGTGACAACTGAGCCAACCTCGATGATGTTCTTGCTGCGGTTGAAGTTGGGCAGCTCGTGGATGTCGATACCAACGCCGTGGCCCAAGCCATGGTTATAGTAATCGCCATAGCCGGCATCGCCGATGATCTTCTTGGAGAGCTTGAAGATGTCGTTGCCCTCGACGCCCGGATGGATGCCGGCGACGCACTCCTCGTGCGTGCGGCGCACGAGCGCGTACAGGTCGAGCTGCTCCTGGGTGGGCTCGCCCATCACGACGGTACGAGTCATGTCGGAGCGGTAGTCGCAGTATCCCGCGCCGTAGTCCATCAGGACAAAGTCGCCTTTCTCGATCACGCGGTCGCTCGGCACGGCATGCGGGTTGGCGGTGTTGGGACCGCTCGCCACGATGGAGCCAAAGGCAAGGCTGTCGGCGCCGTTGGCGAACATAAAGTTCTCGAGCTCATTGCGAACCTGCTTCTCAGTCATACCAGGCTTAATAAAGCCGAGCATGTGCTGGAAGGCGGCGTCGGTGATCGACTGTGCGTGGCGCATGAGCTCGATCTCCTCGGCATCCTTGATGGCGCGCATCTTGCGGATGTCGTCGTGCATCAGCGGCAGCATGCAGGCGACGGAGCGGTCCTCCAGACCGCGCTGAATGCCCTGGTAGAAATTAATCTGCATATCGTCCTCGACGGCGCAAACGCGGCACTTGTTGGCCGCGATCTTGCCGGCGACCCAACCGGGGATGGTGCCCTCGTCCATGTCGTAGACCCAAGGGCTGCCGGCGGGCGTGTTCTCCTCAAAGCTGTTGAGGTAGCGCGAGTCGGTGTGGAACAGGCACTGGTCGGCCGTAATAAACGCAGCGTGCGGAAACTCGAAGGTGTAGTCGAAGACGCCCTTCACGCCTGTAAGCCAACGAAGGTTGGCCTCGTCGCGCACCACGATGGCGTCGTAGCCACGCTCGACCATCAGGGCACGGACACGCTCGATACGACCGGCAGGACCGGCAGCAAACTCAGACATGCAGATTCCTTTCTTGTTGTCTCTATATAGACGGGACGGGTCTCAACCGAACGACGGAATCGCATGCGATCCGCAACCGATTGGAAACCCGCCCCTCAACATGATACGAAAGAGGATGGAAGTCAATAAATCTTAGAGAAGTTCTTTACGAGAAGCCAAGTAGGCGTGAGCATGGCGCTTAAGAACCTCGTCCTCAACGTTCGTTAGGCGAATGGCGCCGAGTGCCGCGGGCAGCGGCAACATGCTGCGGTTCGAGCGTGCAAACTGCTGCTTGCGGAACTCCTCGATATATGCGGCAGACTCCAGATCGAAGGCAAGTTCCTCGATACCAAAGTCCTCCAAGCAGTCATCGACCTCAAAGACGTAATCGATATCGAAATCGCAGGCATCATGTGCAAGGCGTGCCTCAAAGCGAATGCCCTCGGACAACAGCTGGTAGGCAGGGGCCTGCGAAGCGGCATCGCCCAAGCAGGCGCGCAGGGTACGCTCCCCCGTCTTGCCAAAATCGAGCGCATGGCGAGCGCTCGGGTTCGTGGCCATCAGTACGTCCTTGCGGGCAGTCTGAGACCATTGAACGGCATTGACGAGCGCGACCTCCTCGCCCGCGAGAATCTCGGGGACGGTCTCAGTAAACTGATTCCAACGGGACTTACTGCTCGAAAGCATGGTGCCAACAAGTACCACATAGCCGAGCTTGAGGTCCTCGGGGTCCGCCTCGCGAACAAGGTCGAGGTCACACACGACCAAGCCCGGTTCGGGACGGAACGCGATAGCGGGAAGCGCATTCGACGACGAGGCAATGAGCGGCTTCATGGTCGTCGCGACCGTGAGCATGGCGTCAAAGGTCGTCGGCAGCAGCGCGCACTCGGTTCGGCCACACCACTGGTTGGCGCACCAGCTAACAACCGAGCAGGTTGCGGCATCGCCAACGGCGACAACCAGATCGTCGCAGGTAATGCCGTTGGCAGACAAGGCGCCAAAGATAGCATCGGCATCGGCCAGCGTGGCACCAGCAGGCGAAACCTCAAGGGAGAACTGCGACACGGCAAAACCGGCGTCGACCAGCGCATGCTCGACGACCTCATCAAAACGTTCTGACGAGGCGGAGTTCCAAACCACCATCGCGCGCTTAGGCTTGCCCACAGCCGAGGCAAACATACGCGACAGCTCATCGAACGCGCCCAATCCGACACGGACATCGACGCTGCGGTTTTGGAAATTGATCAGTTGGCGGCGAATCATAGCAGTCCACGCTCCAAAAGCATCTCGGCACAAAGGTAGGAAACGTCCTCGAAGGACTTGTTGCGAATATCAAGGGTAATATCGGCGGCCTGGCGATACAGCGGACGGCGATGCTCAAACAAGCGCGCGGCATGCTCGGGCGAGCGGAAATCGGGGCGCGTGTCGGACCGACGAATCTGGCGAATCGAATCCTCAAAGTCGCCCTCGAGGTACACGCACGTACCCATTTCGTGCATCAGCTCAATATTCACCGGCGTCTCGACGATACCGCCCCCGCACGAAACCAACAGACTGCGCTCGCTTTGGAGCGAACGGAGCGCCGAGGTCTCGAGCTCGCGAAAACGATCCTCACCCTCGGTCTCAAAAATCTCGGTTACCGACTTGCCGCAACGGCGGACGACTAGGCGGTCGGTATCGATAAAACGCCGCTTGAACATAGTGCCGACGTTGCGCGCGAGCGTCGATTTGCCCGCGCCCAAAAAGCCGATAAAGAAGATATGGTCGCAGCCGTGTTTGGTGTGCTGGGACATGACGAGACCTATTCCTCGCAGGGAAGGTCGCGCAGGGCCCGGCGCTCAAAGATACGGAAGACCTGCGTATACCACAGGTCCTGCGTGGCCTGCGGCTTTACCAGGATGGTATCGACGCCGGCGAAGTTGCCGCTCCACACGTCCGTGTAGAGCTGATCACCGATCAGCACCGCCTCGTCGGCCGTGGCGCCGAGGCGCTTAAGACCCGCCTTGAGGGCAAACGGCGCCGGCTTCATGGCATGGCTGATGGCCTCGAGTCCCAGCTCGCGTGCTGATGCCATGACCTGGTCGCGATGCCAGTTGTTGGACACCATGCACAGCTTAAAGCCTTTGGCGCGGGCGGTATCGAGCCAAGCGGAAACCGCAGCGGGAACCTGCTCGGTGTCACGCGGCACCAGGGTGTTATCGCGATCGAGCAGAATGGCGCGTTTGCCGTCGGCCCAAAGGGTATCAAGGTCGATGCGATCGACCGAGGCAACGTAACGTTTGGGGCTAAAAATCCTCATGCTAATTCCAAGACTGTTGATGCTCTTCGTAGGTTTGCGAGAAGTACTCCTCGTCCTGCGTAATGTAGAAATACAGGTCATCGGAGTCGGTCGGCTCAAGCGTGGCCTTGAGTGCCTCGAGCGACGGAGAGCAGATGGGCGTGGATGGCAGACCCTCATGCTTATAGGTGTTATACGGACTATCGCTCTGCAGGTCGTCGGCGGTAACCTCGCCACCGGTGACATACATCATGGTCGCATCGCTGTTGAGATAGCGCAGACCATCGAGCTTGCCGGCAAGACGGTTGTAGAAGACCGAGGCCACGTGCGCGCGCTGGTCGGCGTTGAGGCCCTCGCGCTCAACGATAGAGGCCAAGTTGACGATGTCGTAGTCGGACATCTCCACACCGTAGCGTTCCTTGATCTTGGCTTCGCAGCTCGCAAAGTCAAGCGACTTGTACTCGGTCTTAAACTGATCGAGCATAGCGCGAATCACGTCATCG
>DBFAHJ010000110.1:0-9540 GCA_048227095.1 Collinsella aerofaciens
TGATCTCTTCGTTCTCAGACATGAGACTCCTTCTTGGCCCTCTCGGGCATCATCGCCCCATTCGCGGGGCCCGTCGCGCACTCTTTGCGCTTTAAACATTCATGCCTCTCGGCAAAACGTCCATTAGTTTATGGTGTCGCCCGCTAATCTAGCTGCAGAATCTATGTGCACACATTAATGCGACATGTGCGACTCGCGACGAGCGTACACCAGCGACGCCACGAACCCGACCACGGCAATTACAGCCGCCACACGCACGGCCGCCGCAAATCCAATCGCCTGGGCAACGTCGGTCGCAACGCCAGCGGCGCCGGCAGTCGCCGCAGAACTCGAGAGCAGGCCGATAAACAGCGACGGGCCAAACGATGCGGCAATCATGTTCCACGTGTTGAGCAATGCCGTTCCGTGAGGATGCTCAGCGCCAGGCAGCGTCTCCAAGCCGGCCGTTTGCGAGGGGCTCAGCACCAAACCGACTCCGGCATACACCACAACGGTCAGCGCCACGACGACGCCGATGTTCATACTTGCCGCCGTCATCGAGATGGCAGTCTGCCCCACGGCAATCAGGGCAAAGCCGACCGGCAGCAGCGGCCATGCGCCACGGGCGTCCATCACGCGTCCGCCCACAATCGAGGTCACGGCGTTGCAGGCAATCGCCGGCAAAATGAGCAAGCCCGCAATAAGTGCGGTCATGCCGTATGCGCCCTCAAAATAGAGCGGCAACAAAACGCTCATCGAGAACGTCGTCATCATCGACACCACCACAAGCAAACACGCAGGCCAAAAGCGAAAGCTCGCCATGGGACGCACGTTAAGCACCGGGTGCTCGAGCTTGAGCTGACGGGCCGCAAACAGGCCGAGCAGCACAATGGCGGCGAAAAGCGCCACGATGCCGGCAATCAGATTGGTCGAGAACTCGCCTACGGAATACACAAATGCCGTAATGCCGGCGGCGAGCAAAACAACCGACAGAATATCAAGCGTGGTGTTCGAGCGCTCTCCGACATTCTGAACAAGCTTAACGCCCGCCGCAGCGACCACAATGCCGCCCACCAGCGACACTACGAACACCGCCCTCCAGCCAAACAACGTGCACATAAGACCGCTAATCACGGGTCCAAACGCCGGTCCTAGCGTAATGCAGGCGCCGCCCAGGCTCAGATACAAACCGAGCTTCTCGCGCGGGGCGCAAAACAGCACCACGTTCATCATGAGCGGGAACAAGATGCTCGATCCCGCAGCCTGCAAAATACGACTTGGCAGCAAAACGCTAAACGACGGAGCGACCAGGCACAGGACTTCGCCGGCGACCATGCATCCGCATGCGAAAAACAGCAGCTTGCGCGTCGAGAAACGGCCGGACAGGAAGGCCATGATGGCCGTAAAGATCGACGTCACGATCATGTAGCCCGAGACGAGCCACTGCGCCGTGGTGGCACTCACCGAAAAGGCTGCCATAATGTCGTGCAACGCCACGTTAATGATGTTCTCGTTAAACGCGGCAACAAAGGCTGCAATATACATTACGACGAGAATCGCCGCAGTGGCCGATGGCGCTACTTGAACTTGTTGCTGAGATTTGCTCCCCATGCATTTCCTTCCTCTTGGAACGACAGTCGCATCGCCCCAGAGGAACAGTCCAGGGCGAAAAATGAGCCCTAGACTTACGCCAAACTCCGTACACGACGAATCTGGCAACATGGTCCAACGTCGAAAGATTGTAACGCGGACGCACAGCTTTCCTTCCGCGCTATTATTAAAAGTCCACGAAAGCATAAGACATGAGGAGCCCGCCATGATTAAGCCCATCATGAAATCCGAGTTCTTTTTGCGCCTGCCTTCCGAAGACGCGGGCCCCGATGACGCCGCGACCGGGCAGGATCTCCTAGATACACTCCACGAGCATGAGCGCGAGTGCGTGGGCCTCGCCGCCAACATGATCGGCGTGCGCAAACGCATCATCTGCGTAAAGGACGGCAACAGGACGCTCCTGATGTACAACCCTCAAATTCTTGAGCAGGTCAATGCCTATCAGACAAGCGAAGGATGCCTCTCGCTAATCGGCGAGCGTCCCTGTACCCGCTATCGCCGCATTAAGGTTGAGTATTTGGACGAGAACTTCGTCCACCGCATCAAAAACTTCTCGGGCTACACCGCCGAAATCATCCAGCACGAAATCGACCACTGCAACGGCGTCGTGGTTTAGGCCACCTGCCAAAATGAGGGTACCGGAGGCCTCCCTATGGATATCAGCCGCTTTGGCGAATTCGCCATCTTAGCGCAGTCACGCACGTTTCTTGATGCGGCGGAACTGCTTTTCATGTCGCAATCAACCCTCTCCAAGCACATCATGGCAATGGAGCACGAGCTCGGCTGCAAGCTCATCGATCGAAGCCAGCGCCACGTAACACTCACCGCGCAAGGTGAAGCGCTCCTCCCCTATGCGCAAAAAATTGCGACGCTTCAGCACCGCTATCTTGCCGCCATTCAAATAGGCGCAGGTGAGCCGCTCGAGCACCTCACCGTAGGTTCTATCCCCATTATGGCCCCTTATGGGATCACGGACGCCGTCATCGATTTTCAGCAGGCGAACCCCTCATATTCTGTTGAGCTCATCGAGGGCGAGGGCGACACACTCAAGCGCATGCTCCTGCACGAGGACATTGACCTGGCCTTCATCCGTGACGGCGGCGCCATCGAGCCGGAGTTCAAAAAGATTCCCTTTACGACCGACCGGCTCGTGGCCGTCCTTCCACTCGACCATCCGCTCGCCGAACGTGACGCCGTCGAGATAGACGACCTTATCGACGAGAATTTCCTCATGCTTCCCCAAGGCTCGTTCGTAAGCGAGCTCGTCCTTTCCCTTTGTCGCGAAGCTGAATTTGGCCCACGTGTTACGTTCACCGGCAAACGAGCCGAGAACATCATCTCTCTTGTCGCACGCGGCGCCGGTGTCTCATTCCTCATGCGCAAGCCGGCGGAATCGCTTGCCAGCGGAAAGGTAGCCCTGGTGCCGCTTGAGCCCGCGACGACCTCCGAGGTCAGGCTCTACCTCAAGCGAAACGCCGCGCACTCGCAGGCGGTCGTCTCGTTCATCGGCTTCCTCCCCTACCGTCAGCTCCTGCAGGGCGACCGTGCGTCTTCCACCGCGGCACGACCGTCATAATCCCCGCTGCTCCACAACCGCAGACTTGTGTCCGCAAACACGCTGACAACGGCACAAAACACAAATATGCCTCGGGCGGCACGTCGCCGTCCGAGGCATATTTAGTTAAAGTGCGCAGACAGACTAGTCCACCGAGATGTTGAGCGCCTTACCGCCCTCGTCCTTCCTGGTACCGATCACCATAGCGGCGACAAGAGCCAGAACGAAAGCGACCACACCGGAGATGACAAGGCCGATAAAGCCCGTGTCGATGCCGGCAGGGTTAATAAAGCTCGGGAAACCGAGCGGGCCGGAGGCACCGAAGGCATAGAGTTTGGCACCCATGAGGCCGGCAATGGCGCCGCCTACACCAGCGGAAATAAAGGTTGCCCACATAAGGCGCTTACGCGGCAGCAAGATGGCGTAAAGCGCAGGCTCGTTGACACCGAAGATCGACGAGACGAGAGCGGGAATGTTGACGGCAGCATTTTCCTCGGAATCCTTGGTTCGGATGATCATGCCAAGCACAGCACCGGCGATGGCACAACCGCCTGCATACACGAGCGGGTTAATGAGGTCATAGCCGTAGGTTGCGACATCGAGGAACCACAGCGGGATGATACCCCAGTGCAGGCCGAACATGACGAGCAGGCTCCAGAACGTGCCGATGACGAAGCCGGCGATGGCGGGCTGGAAGTTGATGAGCATCAAGATGATCTGGGCAACGATGTTGGAGAGGACCGTCATGACCGGACCGACCACAAGCAGGCCAAGGATGCCGCAAATGAGGAGCGTCAGGATGTTGGAGAAGAACGAGCTCACAAGCGCGGGCAGCGCGTTAGAAAGGGCCTTGTGCACCTTGGAGGCAATCCAGACGATAAAGATCGCAGGCAGAATCGTCGATGAGTAATTCTGCATGATCAGCGGGATGCCAAAAATATCACCGTAGACATTGGACTCGAAGACCGTGCCGGCGCCGAGCGTGTAGAGCGGATCTCCACCCATAAGGGCAACGAGCGTCGGGTAGACGAGGATGCCACCGAGTGCCATTCCCATAACGGGCTTAAGTCCGAACTTCTTGGCCGACGTCCAGCCAATGATTAGCGGAAAGTAATAGAAGACCGAATCTCCGATTGCCGAGAGCGTCACATACGTATTGCTGTCCTTGGCAAGCCAACCGGCAACCGTGCAGAGCGCGAGCATCGACTTGATGAAGCCACCGGCCATAAGCACGCCAAGAACCGGCTGCAGAATCTCGGAGATGATGGCAAGCAGACGCGAGAATGGATCGCCCTTTTTGACGTCGTCGCCCTCATCGATATCGAGTGCGGGTTTGGAGTCGAACCCGCCAATCTGAACAAGGTCGTTGTAGACGGCCTCGACAGTGGCACCAATCACGACCTGATACTGTCCGCCGGCCTGGATGACGTCAACGACGCCCTTCGTCGCCTTAAGCTCATTGGTCTGGGCGAGCGATTCATCCTTGAGGCGGAAGCGGAGACGCGTAATGCAGTGGCTCACGTCTAACACATTGTCTCGACCACCGACCTTTGTGATGATTTCATCGCAAAGCTTCTGGTATTTCATGGAATTCTCCTTTTTCTGAGCGGGGTATAGCGTAGATTTCATGCCTCCGTAGTCGACGTGGGAGGGCAAGGAACCCGCTTCCCCCTTTGAAATCCGCGGACGCACGTACGCCCGGGATGGGAAACGGCAGAGAAGATGGAAGATGCCGATCACATGGCAGCGAGCCTCATTGGCCCATGTCACGCAATCAGGTCTACAGACACGAATCTGCTGCGCCGAGAAGTCTTGTCGTCTGGCAGAACTTGTCACACAGACGTTCCGGTTCACCCTGGGGAATCTGAGTACGCTCGGTCTCAAAGGAGAGGCCGTACTCGCGCGCCGGAAGGAAATACTCGAAATAGCCGTTGGTGTAACCGCAAACTATTCCCTCGACCGGGCATTCGCGCTTCATGCGAATACCCAAGTCGCTGCCGAGCTCACTCGGGAACACAAAGAGATGCAGGCCGCCCAGACTGATGACGGCACACTTAAGTGTGAGCGAAAAGTCGTCATGGGCAACGGTATGATAGAACGTCTGAGGCTCGATGCGGTCAAGAACGACCTCGCGATCGAGCTTGATCTGGGAAATCGCCTCGGCAAGACCGGTCGAAACGCGCTCGACCTCGGGAATGCCGCGTCCCTGGCGAAAATTGCGGTCGCTACAGTCGCCAGCTGCACCGACGACCATGGCCGGATAGTAACCAAGACTCTGAGCGAGCTTTTTACCGGTAAGGCCGGCAAGCTCACTCGTGAGCTCCGTACAGTCGGGCCCGACGCAAGCGGAATGCACCGCCCAGTTCACAAAACCCGCAAATGGCTTGCCTTCGGTATCGAAGAACGATACGACAATGACCTCATTGTCGGCGAGTTCACCTGGGATGATGCGGTTGTCGTAGAAACCGGTGATGACCTGCTTGCCCAAGCGACAAATCGCGGGCTGTGCGTTGGCACGGCACTCCTCAAAGCATTGGCAAATGGTATCGAGGAACCAGCGGTAGTAGTTCTCGTCGAATTTTCCCGTCCACCAGCTGCGGTGGTAAGCGACGATTGAAGTATGGTCGTGCGTCGCCGAGAGCAGGACGCAATCACGGTCAATGCCGTAGCGCTCGGCGAGCATTGTCTTGACTTCCTCGGCCATGCTTTCCTCGAACTCGAGGACATCGGCATTAAAGAGAAACACTTCACGTTCGCCTTGCTGGAAGAGAATGGCGTTGGCGAAGACGTCGTCATGGACGCCCGTCGCAGGTTCAAGACGGTTGGGAAGATTGCGGTAGCCAATCAGGTAGATGTCGCCCTGTGGGGTGATTTTGCGGCGCGCGTGTCCAATGTTCATGCACGTTCTCCTTCTGTGTCACGCCGCATTCAAGGCGGCAATGATGATTTCGACGAGGCGCTCATGGGATCCGGCGGCAAAACCGGAGTTCATAGCCTCATAGGTGATTTTTTCGTACGCATCGGGGGCCGGCAGATACTTCTGCCCTCCGTTGACAAGCGTGGCAAAGAGCACGGGGCAGAATCGGGCGGCGCGCACGGCGGCGCCAAATGAGCTCGAAACCTCGGGTTGTACGCCGACAAGCTCGACGTTTCCCAGCCGGAGCAGATAGACCCTCGTGCGCTGCTCGCCAGCGGCATGAAACTCATACGTTCGGTGCGGAGCCAAAGAGTGAAAATCGGCGCGTGTCTGAGCGGGCAGGAGAACGTCGACCGTGCGGGCATCGATGCCGGTAGCGTCATCCTCACGCGCCATGCGAGCGGCCTCGATCAAAGCATCGCCCAAGGCCTGCCCCTGCTGGTGCAGCATGCGGTATCCGTCCTCATGGGCATCGACCGTCTGCTTAACGCCGGCCGCATCGAACATGACGTTCATGGCGCGCTCCGCCGGACCTTGGTCGCCCGCGGCGCCTGGCAGCAACAGGGCAACGCCGCCCAGCTCGCGCTCGAGTGACATGGCGGCAAAACCAAAGAGGTCTCCGCTCGCCATGCGCCTCCCCTCGGAGTCGCGCGACCCGTCGAGCACGGAGGACTGAACGTCCGCCGTCGCGAGCACGGCAACATACTCGCCCCCGGCATCCCTTATGGCGAGTACGGGCATCGTGTGGTCGGCAAACCCCCTGGGATTCGAGCCCAACCACCAGCCGGCAGGCGTCTCAATGTCGCGATTAACGTTCACGGGGCATTCGCCCTCCACAGTGGCGAGCGTGGCAGAGCGAATGCCCGCAACAGCGCGCTCGACAGCCGTGCGGGCGGCAGCGACGAGCGCTGCGCGATAGCGCTCGTTGCGATTGCGGGTAGCATCGTCGGCAAGATGCCCGGGAGTGCGGACGTGAGGCATGGAAAACGTGTGGGTAGGAACCACCCAAGAATAAGCACCGCTGCAATTGGCGGCATCCTCAACAACCTCACGCAGATCGGCGAGTAGAGCCGGAGCGATCGAGGTGACCTCAAGCGAAAGGACGCAGGCGCGTCGCCCCGTCCCCTCGATGATAAGGGCACGGGCGAAGACCTCATGACGGAGTTCGTCGAAACCGTCGAACGGCAACACGTCCCCAAGATCGATGGCCACACGAGCGGCCCCAGCCCTCATCTCTCCTTCGTCCATGGCAGATACTCCCCTCTGATTGCCGCTCACTCGACACCGTACAGTTGCTGCGCCGTACCGCCAAGCACAAGGTCGCTGTCTGTATCGCTCAGATTTGCAGCGCGAACGCAGGCGACACCCTCGGTGAGCCACTCGCGTTTAACGGGATAGCTCGTGCCAAAAACAATATGGCCTGCACCCAGCACGTCAACCGCGCAGGCGAGGAGTGTCTTGCCCCAAGGCTGGGCATGGGACATGTCGAAATAGATGTTGTTCTCGAGGCGCCTGGAAACGGTCTCGGTATCGACCTGAAAACGGCCAGAAGCATCAGGGCGCTTGGGACCATGAGGCAGCAGCATCTCCTTGAACGCAAAGTATGCGCCGCCGAGCATGGAGTGGACCATCTTGATATTGGGGTAGCGCTCAAAGAAATCACCAAAGATCTCTCGGCCGATCGCCGTAGTTTGGTCGACGCAGCGGCCATAAGAGCGGCGAAGGTTGTCGTACGCGAGAAGCGACTCGTTCTCGACCGGCACGGGAACATGGTGCACGTAAACGGTGACATGGCGTTCGTTCAGGTGCTCGAAAAAGCTCGAGAAGACCTGGTCGTCGAGATAGCGCTTGCCGTAGTGAGCGCAGAGCTGCACACCCGCAAAACCATCGTCGAGCCTGCGGTCGAGCTCCTCCAAATTCGCTTTGGTGCCAAAGGGCGGCACAGCGACAAGCGGAATCAGACGGCCATTTGACGCCTTCGCGTCAGCAGCCATACCGTCGTTGAAACGCCGGCACATCTCGAGCGACATCCACTCGTGGCAGCCGGGGAGCTTGAGGATCGCCTTGTCGACCCCCGCCTCATCCATATCGGCCAAGCGCTTCTCGAGGGTGTAGTCACCCTCAATGTAGTTAAGACCCGGAGAACCGGCGGGCATCTCGATCACGATCTGTCGTTTGCCGGCGGAATTCATGGTCAGATAGCCTTCGGTGTCATAGGCGCGGGGTACCTCGGCCAAAAACTGTTCGCAGAGCGTCTCGTCATGAAAGATGCGCTCGTCGAACCAGTAGGAATTTGCATCGATAATCATTGGTTGGAACCGCCTTTCATCTTGTTGAAAACATTCTAGAAAAGCAGGTACCCGGACATCAATTCCAGCTTAAGCCCATTGTATTCCATTTTGGAATACAACTAGCCGCTCACGCGCGAACCTCGCCCGCTCAACGAGACAAGCGCTAACAGCACGGGCTTAGACAGAAAACGGTCGGCCCGCATCCGTTGCGGGCCGACCGTTTCATTACAGGCTACCTTTGCCGTTACGCCTGGCGGTAATGGTCAAAGAAGTCGGCGAGGTCTTCGAGGGACTCTTTGAGTACTTCCATGCGCGGCAGGTACACGATACGGAAGTGGTCGGGCTCAGCCCAGTTGAAGCCGCCGCCACGCGTGATCAGGATCTTCTTCTCGTGCAGCAGGTCAAGGGCGAACTGCTCGTCATCGGTGATGTTGAACTTCTTCACATCCATCTTGGGGAAGATGTAGAACGCCGCGCGCGGCTTAACCACCGAGATGCCGTCAATCTTGTTGAGCGCCTCATACACAAAGTTGCGCTGCTCGTAGACACGGCCGCCAGGACGGATGTAGTCGTTAACGGACTGATGACCACCGAGTGCCGTCTGAACGATCGACTGAGCCGGCACGTTGGAGCACAGGCGCATGTTGGAGAGCATGTTGATACCCATGATGAAGTCGCTCATGCAGCGCTGGTTGCCCGAAAGCACCATCCAGCCAATACGATAGCCCGCAATCATGTGCGACTTGGAAAGGCCACTAAAGGTAACGCAGGGCAGGTCGGGGGCGAGCGAGGCAATCGAGACGTGCTCGTAGCCGTCCATGCACAGGCGGTCGTAGATCTCATCGGCAAAGATCATCAGCTGATGCCTGCGTGCAACCTCGACGATGCCCTCGAGCACCTCGCGCGGATAGACGGAACCCGTGGGGTTGTTAGGGTTGATGATGACGAGGGCTTTGGTCGCGCTCGTGATCTTGGACTCCATATCCTCCAGGTCGGGATACCAATCCGCCTGCTCATCGCACAGATAGTGCACAGGATGACCGCCGGCAAGGGTTGCGCACGCCGTCCAGAGCGGATAGTCGGGGCTGGGGATCAGAATCTCGTCGCCATTGTCGAGCAGCGCGTTCATCGAAAGCTGAATGAGCTCGGACACGCCGTTGCCCGTGTAGATATGCTCCATCTGAACG
>DBFAHJ010000111.1:0-9763 GCA_048227095.1 Collinsella aerofaciens
TCGCGATATCAACGGTTCGCTCTACGCGACGCTGCGCCAAGAATTCCATCGCGCGCCAGCACAGGGACATAAGACCTTTGAGGTGTGCTATGCCTCGCAAAACGAGGCGTTTTTGCTCAACGTCGAGCGCGGGCAGGCGCTAATCCTGATCACCGACTACGTCTACGACACCGACGGCCGCCCGCTCCATGTCTCCAAGCGCATCCAGCGCACCGACCGCGCCAAATACACCGAGCCCATCGGCTAACCTGTCAAAACCACCGCAAAGGGGACAGGCACCTTTGTGGTGGTTTTAGGCGAGGAGGTCGGGGAACCAGGTTGGTTTGGGCTGGTTGGGCGTGCGCTCGGCCAGGACCAACTCCATCCAGCACATGTCGTACCAGCGGCCGAACTTTTGGGCACAGCGATCGAAGGCGCCCACCAGGCGGTAGCCCATATGGGCATGGAAATCCTGACTGTTGTGCGTTAGATACTCGTCGTCCTTGTCGTGCGGCACGGCAATGAGCGCGCACACGTTGGTAATGCCCATCGCGATCAGGCATTGCTTGAGCGCATCGTGCAGCTTGCGGCCCAGCCCGCCGTGGCGCACGTCGCGCGCCAGGTAGATCGACGTCTCGACCGACCAGTCGTATGCCTCGCGGCTGTTGAGCGGACTCACATAGGCATAGCCTACCGGACGCCCGTCCAGCTCCATCACCAGATACGGATAGCGCCTGAGCGTACGCTCGATGCGCCCGGCGAACTCCTCAACGCTTGGCACCTCGTATTCGCAGGTAATCGCCGTCTGGCGCACATACGGCTCATAGATGGCAAGCAGCGCCGGCGCATCATCGGGCGTCGCCAGGCGAATCGTCGGCTCGGACATCTCGGTCATACAACCCTTCCCCCTCAAAAACAGAGGCCGCCTTGCGCCAAACCCAGCGCAAGGCGGCCCCTCGTCATTACATCAGGCTACAGGACAGCCGCCAACGCGTCGATATCCTCCTGCGTCGTGGCCCAGCTGGTGCAAAAGCGCACCACCGTGTGGGTCTCGTCGTACTTTTCCCAGTACTCGATCGCCGCATACTCGCGAATGCGCGCTATGTCCTCGTTGGGCAGAATCACGAACTGTTGGTTTGTGGGCGTCTCCAAAAAGAACTGGTAGCCGTGCTCGTGCAGCACGCGACGAAGCGCCTGCGCGGTCTCAATCGCCTGGCGACCAATCTCAAAATACAGGCCATCGGTAAAGAGCGCCTCAAACTGCACGCCCGTCAGGCGGCCCTTGGCCAACAGCGCGCCGTGCTGCTTAATACGCGGAATGGGATGCGCCGGGGCGTGCATGCCGCAGAACACCACAGCCTCGCCGCAGAGCGCGCCGCACTTGGTGCCGCCGATGTAGAACACGTCACACAGCTGCGCCAGCTCGGGCAGGGTAATGTCGCACTCATCGGCCGCCAGCGCATAGGCCAGGCGAGCACCGTCCACAAACAGCGGAATCTCGCGCTTCTGGCACACCGCGTGAATCGCCGCGAGCTCGGCCTTGGAGTACAGCGTGCCGTACTCGGTCGACAGACTCACGTACACGGCGCCCGGGAACACCGTGTGCTCGTAGCTCTCGTTTTCATAGAACACCTGGATATAGTTCTCGAGGTCCTCGGCGTGCATCTTGCCCTCGTAGCCGGGGATAGTGAGCACCTTGTGGCCGCCAAACTCAATGGCGCCCGCCTCATGGCAGGCGACGTGGCCAGTCTCGGCAGCAACGACGCCCTCGTACGGCGCGAGCAGCATATCGATCACCGTCGCGTTGGCCTGCGTGCCGCCCACCAGAAAAAACACGTCGGCATCGGGGGCCTGGCAGGCCTCGCGAATAAGTTGCTTGGCACGCTCGGTATGCGCATCGGTACCGTAGCCGGGCTGCGGCTCCATATTGGTGTCGACGAGCGCCTGCAGCACCGCCGGATGTGCGCCGTGGGAATAATCGTTGTTGAACGCGAGCATGGCAATCCTCTCTTACCGGGTATCGGCCAGATGATTCAAACGGAGCTATTGTACGCCGTTGGGATAGGCAATGCGCGCGGCAAGGCACTCAAGCGCCAGCACCAGGGCAAAGCCGCAGCTCACGTCGCTCAAAAAGTGAGCTCCGATCACGATACGGCCAAAGGCGACGAGCGCCGCAACAACAACCGCCGCCCAAAAGATCACGCGGCGACGCGAAGGTTTTTCCTTAAAGGCCGCCGCGGGAAGCCCGGCGAGCATAAGGCCGATCGCCGCGTGCGCCGTGTGTCCACTCGCGAACGACTTAAAGCCGTCCTTGATTACGCCGGCCGCAATATAGCTCCACTTGTCGGGGTTGCCGATTACCCACCACGGCTGAAACTCGAGCCCCTGCGTCACCTCGATCACGCGCATGCGCGGGCGCGACCACAGCGGCTTGACGATCACGTTGAGGATAATGGCCTGAGCGACCCACACGGCAAGCACCATCAACGCCCAGCGCGTAAGCTCGTCGGGCGCGGTCGTGCGCGTGAGGCGATAGACGATAAGGTTGGCAGCGATGACCAGCACAAACGTCAGCACCAACTGAACGGCAATGAGTTTACCGCCAACCCGCAGGGACGAAACAATCTCGTAGCCGGCCAAGCCAACGTTGACGAGGATGCCGAGCACGGCGAGCCATTTGCTCCCTCTGGAATCGGGACGCACCGCGCGCACGAGCATAACGCCTGCGATGCTCGCTGTCAGCTCAAACGGCAGCTCGCCGGCAGCCTCGATAAAGCGGCCGTACATGCTGCCGATGTTGAACAGCGCGCACGAGATCTGATAATCGAAGAAGCTGCCCGCGCCCAGACAAAGACACAGGACAACCGCGATAATGGCGACATCTTTCTTATAGATGTATCCGAACATGCTTTCCTTTCGGTCGGGCGAAGGGTCGACCCGCAACGTGGTGGGGCAAAGATAGCTTTGTCCCATAAATACCCTTACAGGTTGAGCATAAGTGAGCGAAAACGTTCCATTTGTGGCAAGGTGGCCCGAAGGAGGAGGGAAGCGTACTTGCGTACGCGACCGACGAGTGAGGGTCAGATTGCCCAAATGGAGCGTTTGCAGCGTCGACCCGTTAGTCGTCGTCGCTCGCACCCAGCTGTTGCAGCAGCATGAGTGCCGCGGCCACCGGGCCGGTGCCGTCGTTGGCGTCGAGGCCGCGACCCAGGCCGCTGCCTGCGCCGGCGCCCGCCTTGTAGGGCACCGACAGTTTGCGGCTCTTGGGGAAGTTCACCGCGCCATAGCGGGTCTTTAGTTCAAAGGCCACCTTCTTGGGCACGTCGACACCCAAAAACGTGATGCGTCCGCCGCTGAGCGTGACGCTCTCGAGCCCCAGGCGCTCGCCGCGAATACGGATGCGTGCGCGATTGAACAGGTTGAGTCCCGCCAACGGCAGCTCGCCATGCGCGGCCTCGGTCTCTTCCTGCACCTCGTCAATACTCTCCAGGTCCTCTGCAGCCGCGAGCTTGCGGTACACGAGCACGCGCTGGTCCACCGCCGGCAGGTACTCCTCGGACAAGAAGTAATCGGCCGGCAGGTTAATACCCACGCTCGCCGCCTCCACGCCGGCGTCGTCATCGCCGCGCGCCTCAGCCACGGCCTGGCCCAGCATCTGCGTAAACAGGTCAAAGCCCACGCTCGACAGGTTACCGTGCTGCTCGGCACCCATGAGCGAACCGGCACCACGGATCTCCAGGTCGCGCATGGCGATGCGCATGCCGCTGCCCAGGTCTTGGAACTCGGAAAGTGCAGTCAGGCGTGCCGTGGCCTCCTCGGTAAGCGGCAGCTCGCCCGGGAACATAAAGTACGCGTAGGCCTGCGTGGCAGAGCGGCCCACACGGCCCTTGAGCTGGTAGAGCTGTGCCAGGCCCAAGCGCTGCGAGTCCTCGATGATCAGCGTGTTGGCCGTTGCGTTGTCGATGCCGCTCTCCACGATGGTCGTGGCGATGAGCACGTCAATCTTCTTGGTCGCGAACTCGATCATCACGTCCTCGACCTCGCGCGGGCTCATCTTGCCGTGCGCCACGCCCACGCGCGCCTCGGGCGCGGCCTCGTGCACGCGCGCCACAGCATCATCGATGGTCTTGACGCGGTTGGACACGTAGTACACCTGGCCGCCGCGGCCCACCTCCAGGCGAATCGCCGCGCTCACCACATCGGGGTCGTACTCCCCCACGTGCACGATCACGGGACGACGCCCGGTGGGCGGCGTGGTGATCAGGCTCATGTCGCGCACGCCGCTCGTGGCCATCTGCATGGTTCGCGGAATAGGCGTTGCCGAAAGCGTGAGCACGTCAATCTGCTCGCGCAGGTTCTTGAGCTGCTCCTTGTGCTGCACGCCAAAGCGCTGCTCCTCGTCGATGATCACTAGGCCCAGGTTCTTGGGGTTCACATCGGCCGAAAGCAGGCGGTGCGTGCCGATAAGCACGTCAATCGTGCCCTCGGCAAATGCCTTGAGCGCGCGCTTTTGCTGCGCCGGCGTGCGGAAGCGGCTGAGCACCTCGACCTCAAGGCCAAACGGAGCAAAGCGCTCAAAGAACGTCTCGTAGTGCTGCTGGGCAAGAATGGTCGTGGGGCAGAGCACCATGACCTGGCGGCCGGAGTCCACGCACTTAAACGCCGCACGCAGAGCGACCTCGGTCTTGCCGAAGCCCACGTCGCCGCACAGCAGACGGTCCATGGGCTTGGGCGCCTCCATGTCGGCCTTAATGTCGGCGATGGCCTCCAGCTGGTCGCGCGTCTCGTCGTAGGGAAAGCTCTCCTCCATCTCGATCTGCTCGGGCGTGTCGGGCGGGCAGGCGATACCGGTAATCGACGAGCGGCGCGTATACAGATCGACTAGGTCAAACGCCAGCTTTTTGGCATTCTTGCGCGCCTTATTGGTGACACGCGTCCAGTCGGCGGTGTTGAGCCTGGTCAAGCGCGGTTTGTCGCCGTCGGGGCCAACATATCGCGTGATGCGGTCGACCTGCTCGAGCGGCACGTAGAGCTTGTCGCCATCGGCATATTCCAGCAAAAAGTAGTCGCGCTCCTTGCCGCCCACTTCTTGGCGCGCGATCTCGCTAAAGAGTGCGATGCCGTGAGTGGCGTGCACCACGTAGTCGCCCGGCTTAAACGGGAACGTGATCTGCGTAATGTCCACCTTGCGGCGGCTGCGCGCGCGGTTGGCGTCCATGCGGGCGTTGAGGTCGGCGATTGAGAACACGGCCAGGTTGGCATCGGGCACCACCACGCCCTGCGGCAGAGCGGCATCGACAAAGGTCACGCGTCCGCGCGAGATGGTGGGCACGGCGGCACCAGCGGCAGCCTGGGCGGCACCCGCCTCGAGCGAGCGGGCGTTGAGCGCGTCGGCGCGGCGCTCGCGAATTGCAGCATGAGCATCCTGACGGGCAGCACGATCGGCAGAATCCGCCGCTGCCACGCGTACGCGCTCGCCGATGACGCCGACGTTTTCGGGCGCTGCCGTCAGCGACTCCTCAAAAGTAATGCCCTCATCGCCAAAGGTGAGCTCCATCGACTCGCGCGCGCCGCGATCGGGAATGGCGAACACGCAGGCGTAGCGCTTACCCACGACTTCCTGAACGCGCGTCATAAAACGGTTGTCCGAGCCTGCGATAGCAGGCTGCTCAATCTTGAGCTCGGCCGTCACCGCACCGCCGGCACGGATGAGGCTTACGTAGTTCAAGCGCTGCTGGGCACCAAAATCGAGCTGTTGAGCGCGCACGTACAAGCCGTCTAGACGGTCAATCCCCGCCTCGCCGGCACGGGCCTCGATATCCTCGTAGGCGCGCAGGCAATCGTCGAACAGCGAGCGCGGCTCGGACAAAACCACGAGCGCCTTGCCGCTCACGTGCGCCAGCGGGCTTACGGTCTGGCCGTACATCACCGGCAAAAAGCGGTCGAGCTCGGGTGTAACAATGCGTGCATCCACCATCTCGAGCAGCGCCGCCAGCTTGCTATCGTCCTGGCTGGCGCGATAGAGCGCCACGTGCATGTTGTGGACGGCATCGTCGGTAAGCGCCAGCTCACGGCAGGGGAAGATCTCGATACTGTCCTCGTTGCCGATGGTCTGCCCCGTTGAGCTCACCATGCGACGGATGCGGTCGATCTCGTCGCCGAAGAACTCGATGCGCACGGGCGCCTTCTCCTGCGCGGGGAACACCTCGACGGTGTCACCGTGCACGCGGAACAGACCGGGCGCGTCGGCGGCGCCGGCATTGGTGTAGCCCATGCCCACCAGGCGCTGCGGCACCTCGTCAAAAGGAATCTCCTCGCCCACCGCAAAAGTGGTGGACTCCCAATAGCGACTCTCGACCGGCGGCACGCAGCGCAGCAGCGCACGGGCCGAGGCGACCATAATGCAGTTATCCCCGCGCACGATGCGCCCCAGAGCCTCGCAGCGCTGCGCCACCACGGCGTCGTCGGGCGCCTGTTCGCGCCACGGATAGTCCTTGCGCTCGGGGAAACGACACACATGTGCCAGGCCCACGTAGGCGGCAAGGCTGCGCGCGGCGCGATCGGCCGCGTCCTCGCCGCTCACAATGTAGACCGTGGGGCGCGGACGGCGCGCAAACTGGGCTGCCGCCATAAGCGTGCGGCCCGACTGCGACACAGCCAGCGTCACGTCCTCGCCAGCATCGAGTCCTGCCTCGACGGTCTGCAAGGCCTCGGCAGTGTAGAGCTGCGCGGCTATACGGTGAATGAGCATGCTGTTCCTCCGGCATCGCAACGCCAAAAGCCCGCCGGGGCAAGCTCGGCGGGTCGTACGTCAAAAGTCTTGATTGCCATGGTAGCGCATGGGGTGGGCACGCCGGCGCACGCCGAACAGCTACCCCAAAACGCGCACGCTGGGGCACAAATCCGCCAGCGGGCACTCGTCGCACTTAGGTTTGCGGGCGTCGCAGATCTCGCGGCCAAAGGTGATCCACTGGTGGTTGACCGACTCCCAATACTCGTGCGGCAAAATCTTGAGCAGATCTTGCTCGGTCTTGAGCGGCTCCTTGGCATGCGTCTTGGGACTCAACATCAGGCGGTGTGCGATGCGGTTGACGTGTGTATCGACCGCGATGCCCTCGACAATGCCAAACCCCACGTTGAGCACGATGTTCGCCGTTTTGCGCCCCACGCCCGGCAGCTTGACGAGCTCCTTCATGTCGGCCGGTACCTCGCCGCCGTAATCGGCAACGATCATCTGCGCGGCCTCCACGGCGTGCTTGGCCTTGCTCTTATAAAAGCCGAGCGACTTAATGGTATCCGCCACATCGGCCATGCTTGCCCCCGCCATGGCCTCGGGCGTGGGCCACTGGGAAAACAGCTTCGGCGTCACCTTATTGACCTGTGCGTCGGTCGTCTGTGCCGAGAGCAGCACCGCGATGAGCAGCCTAAAGGGATTCTCGTGGTCCAAAAAGCACTCGACCGGGCCATAGCGACGGTTGAGGCGCTCGCACACCTCAACGGCGCGCTCGCGTTTGGCGGCATTGGTCTCGCGTGGCATAACGACTCCTCGGCTCAGCGGAATTAACAAGCTTCTGGGCACGATTGTCCCACGTATGGGGTCTTTACGCCTCCAAAAATGCGCCGGTCTGGCGGCCCCACAGGCTTGCGTACTCGCCGCCCGCCTCGACAAGCTGCGCATGCGTACCGTCCTCGACAATCTCGCCGTCCGCCAGCACCACGATGCGGTCGAGCGCCGCCACGGTGGACAGGCGATGTGCCACCACAATGGAGGTGCGGCCGCGCATCAGGTTCTCGAGCGCCTCCTGCACCAGCGCCTCAGACTCGCTGTCGAGGGCAGACGTCGCCTCGTCGAGCACCAGGATCGGCGCATCGGTCAGAATAGCGCGGGCAATGGCCACGCGCTGGCGCTGGCCGCCCGAAAGCTTAACGCCACGCTCGCCCACCATGGTGTCAAAGCCACGGGGCAGGCGGTCGATAAACTCAGTCGCATTAGCCAAGCGAGCCGCCTCGCGGATCTGCTCGTCGGTGGCGTCGGGGCGTCCGTAGGCGATATTCTCGCGAATGGAGCGATGGAACAGCAGCGCCTCCTGCGGCACGTAGGCAACCTGGCGGCGCAGGCTCTGCTGCGTGCAGCGCGAGACGTCCTGGCCGTCCACGAGCACGCGGCCGCCCTGTACATCGTCCAGGCGCAACAACAACTTGGTGAGCGTCGTCTTGCCCGAGCCCGATTTGCCTACCAGGCCCACGCGCTGGCCCGCCGCCACGTGGAGCGTCAGGTCGTCGAACACGCTCTCGCCCGCCGCGGCGTCACGGTATGCAAAGCTCAGGCGCTCAAAATCAATCGCGCCCTTGCTCACTTTAAGCTCGGGAGCGTTCTCGTCGTCTGCCACCAGACGCGGCTCGTCCAGTACGCGCGTCATCTCGGCCGCATCACCGAGCGCGCGGTTGATGCGCTGCATCATGGAGCTTACGTAGTTCAGACGCATGGTGAGGTTGTACGTATAGGTAAAGATCATGACGAGCGCACCGGCCGAGATGCCAAACCACGCGTTGCCGCCCGCGACGAACACGCTCACCACGGCCATGGTGATGACGATAAGGCCCGAGGTCGTAAAGTTGCGCTGCATCATAGCGTGCATCGAAACCGTCTCGGCGTCGCGCGCGGCGCGGTCGGCGGTATCGAACAGGTCGCGCTCAAAGTCCTCGCGCCCGCAAGTCTTGACGGCCAGGATGTTCGTGACCGCGTCGGACAGCACGCCCGACAGTTTGTTCTGAGCGGCGGACGTCGCGGCCGAAAGCGGTATGATGCGCTTGTACATAAGCCAGACAAATGCGATGTAGACGACCATAATGCCCACCAGGATCACGGTAAACGTCGGCACCACCGGAGCGAGCGCCGCTACCGTGCAGACAACCGAGGTGATGGTGGGAATGAGCGAATACACCGTCACGTCCACCAGCCCCGTATAGCCGCTCATAAAACGGCTCGTCTGGCTCACGAGCGATCCGCCAAAACGGCTGGTGTGGAATGTCATGGATTGATTGGAGAGCGTGTCGAAGCACAGACGCGCCAAGTGATAGTTGCCCGCAATCTCGAGCTTGTAGACGGTGTAGTCCTGCAGCTTGGAGAGGATTTGGCCTACCAGGTTAACGAGCACGAGCGCCAGAATGTAGGGACCAAATACCTCGAATACTTGATCGCCCGTCACAGGACCCGCTTGGACGCGGTCGACGATAAGGGCCATCACGTAGGTGTTGGCAAACGTGAGCAAAAAGATGTAGCCCGCCGACGAGAACACCGAGAGAAAGACAATCAGCGGCTGCGTGCGTGTGACGTCCCAAAAACGCTGCAGCGTGCGGCGAACGGTGGAGCGTTTGAGCGGGCTGGTGCTTCTCTGAGACATGGTCTTCCTTTCACGTCTGATAGGGCGAAACGCCATTGTTGCACACTAAAGCGCACTTCAGGCAAGCGCGATGTGAAAGGCAGCGGGGTGCCCGCGTTTGCGCCGGTGCCCCGCTGCCTTGTTGCAATTAGTCCTCGTCTTCTTGGTCTGTGGAAAGGCCCGCGGGCGTGAGTCCCAAAATCTCATCGGCTTGATCGGCGTCTTCCAGCGCGTCGATATCCTTGAGCTTGCGCTCCATAACGTTGGTGCGCGTGGTGATGATGCCCTCGACCGTTTTGCCCGCGGTCTCGATCTGCTGCTGGGCGCGGCGCAGCGCCTTTTGATAGCGCGGCAGCTCGGCCTTGACAGCGGAGAGCACGCGCAGTACATCGTCGGTGCGT
>DBFAHJ010000112.1:0-2758 GCA_048227095.1 Collinsella aerofaciens
CAGGTCGCTTTGGCGCGTTTGCTGGAATCGGGTGATTACGAGCGACATGTGAACCGCGTGCGCGTTCGTGCTCGCGAGGCGCGTGATGGCCTGATGGCGCTTGTGCGGAAGGTATTTCCGGCAGGAGAGGTCTCGATCGAGCATGCAGACGCGGGCCTTTACTGCACCGTGGTTGCGGAGCGCGGAACGGGCGGAAGCACTTTTGCACGGGCCCTCACGCGCTCGAGCATCCCTTTTATCGATATCGGTGACTGTTTTTGGTGTGCCGATGGCGCATCTGCCCCTGAAAACTCAACTCATATTCTTGTCCAGTATGACGACCTGAGTCCAAAAGTACTAACTACCTTGGAATTGCAGCTAATGGGGGGCACTCTGCAATCTAAGTGAGTAGACTTTTAGCACTTTGGCGACCAGGCAGTTTTGTAACAAGCTATCTACCTGCGGTTTTGAAAAGCAGGAAGACCGGCCTGCTCGGAATGTTCAAAAAAAGTTTACTCACTTGCCGCGTAAAGCTTCTGCATGAGAAAAAAAATGGGGTTTTCAACAGGGCTTCGTCCAGCTCTCGACAAGCTTTTGGCCAGTTGGGGAGGGCTGTTGAAAACTTGGCAGTCCGTTCGGCGCCATTTTTGGTGCGTTCGCGCCAATGCGTGACTGACTGGGTTGAAATTCGTGTTCTCCTGTGCCTATGAAGGATCTACTTTGTGACATATCGGCTTTTAGGTACTGGCGTTTGCCTCCTCAAGTCCGCGCTTTGTGTCCGTCGCTTCCACGACCGGAAGAAGACCGGCAGCGATATGATCTCGCCCGCAACCCGACGGCTGCGGTCGCGCTCGGTTTTCCGTTGCATACATTGGTTCAGACGAGAAACAAACGGACTTGTCCTGCCAGCATTAGGCAGCGGCTATTTCTTGGTGAGCTCCCCAGGGAATCCGTGCTGGAAACGGAGCATGGATTTTTGATTACGTCTCCTCTACTGACGGCATTCATCATGTCACGGCATCTGACGGATCTTCAGCTTCTTTTGGTATTGGCGGAGATGTGTGGCTTGTTTGCGGTGTGTGCCCTGCCGGCGTTACTTGAGACGGAGCTTTCGCGTGCAATTGATTCGGGTGCGATTTCGACAACGTTCGGTTGGGCGCGCTGCCCGTCCGAGGACGGCACCGCCTCAAATTTATGGCGTCGAGACGCTTTGGTTTTGGGCGGAGACCTTGACCGTTTTTGTTCAGATGTTTGTGGGATGCGTTACGGCAATAGATTTATGGCGGTATCGCAACTCGTTCCATTGGGTGCCGCGTCGCCTTTTGAGGTCGAGGCGTATTTGCTACTTGCACTGCCGCGATCCCTGGGAGGCGAAGGTTTTTGCGGCATAGAGCTTAATGTTGAAGTGATGCTAAACACAAGTGCTCGAGCGATTGTGGGAAAGTCCCGTGTATATATCGACCTACTTCTTTCTTCACCGGACGGTAGGCGACAGGTGGCCATTGAATGTCAGGGAAAGGCCTCGCACGGACGCGCAGGGGATGGCTTGCGTGACGCTGACCGCATGACGGCCCTTCAGGCCATGGGCTACGATGTGCTTCTCCTTACACACAGACAGATATCGGATGAGGATAGATTCCGCGCGATCGTTAAGGCCGTATGCAGGATGCTCGATGCTGAATATCGTGATAAAAGCTCGGATGAGCAAAGGGCTGAGGCATTACTCCGGTCTGAACTATTCATTGACTGGACAAAATTGGGAGTAATCGACGGAAAGATGCCCGCTAGACACAAAATGGCTCGATCGTGGACGGCTGCGGTTCTAAGTGAGTAGGCTTTTAGCACTTTGGCGACCAGGCCGTTTTGAAACAAGTCATTTACCTGCGGCTTTATAAAGCAATATGGATGGCGTGCTCGGCAAGTTCCAAAAAGTCTACTCACTTAGTTTTTGACGAGAAACCTATGCCGAAGGCGGTCCTATTTCAGGTAGTTAACAAGTTTGTGAGGCACGAAAAAGGCCCGAACCAATACGGTCCGGGCCCCATCGAGCTAGAGGTTATCTCTCAGGCAGCTGGCTTAGCCAAAGTAGCGCTTGAGCAGGCCGGCGAAAGCCTTGCCGTGGCGAGCCTCGTCGCGAGCCATCTCGTGCACGGTATCGTGGATGGCATCGAGGCCAGCGGCCTTGGCGCGCTTGGCAAGATCGGTCTTGCCGGCGGTGGCGCCGTTCTCGGCCTCAACGCGCATCTCGAGGTTCTTCTTGGTAGAGTCGCTCACGACCTCGCCCAGGAGCTCGGCGAACTTGGCGGCATGCTCGGCCTCCTCGTGGGCAGCCTTCTCCCAGTACAGGCCGATCTCGGGATAGCCCTCGCGATGAGCAACGCGAGCCATGGCCAGGTACATACCGACCTCGGAGCACTCGCCCTCAAAGTTCGCGCGCAGGTCGGCAACGATGTCCTCGGAGACGCCCTCCATCTTGGCGACGCCCACGACGTGCTCGGCAGCCCACTCGAGCTGGCCCTCCTCCTGCTTCAGGAAACGAGAACCGGGAACGCCGCACTGGGGGCACTTGAAGTCCTCGGGCAGCTGGTCGCCGTCGAACTCTTCCACATAACCGCAAACGGGGCAAACAAACTTCATGATTCGATCCTTTCGATCGATGGCGATTGTGCGCTCGTCCGGTCCCGTAAGGGCCCTCTCCGGACGTGCGTCTTGACGAGTTCTATTATCCATAAATGCAACCAAATGTGAAGCCTATTAGGAATGATTTTTAATAAAACAA
>DBFAHJ010000113.1:0-10542 GCA_048227095.1 Collinsella aerofaciens
GCGATGGACTTGACGATGCCGGGGGTAAAGGTGGATCCGCCACCACACAGAGTAATGATCATTGTTTACTGCTCCTTCTCAATTGCGTTTTCGACCTTGTCGCGCATCTCGGCGACCTTCATGCCAAAGATGATCTGGATATTATTGCCGTTGCGGTTGATGCCGCTGTTGGGCACGTGGTTGATGAGGTCCTCATTGATGAGGTCCGGGTTCTTAACGTTCACGCGGAGACGCGTAAAGCAGTTCTCGAGTTCCTCGATGTTGTCCTTGCCGCCAAGACCTGCGACCAGGTCGGCAATACCTGCATCGACGCCCTCTGCGGGAGCCGCGGCAACAGCGCCCTGCTTCACCGCGACAGACGCGGCGGCCTCGCCCTCGGCAACGGACTCGGCGAGCTCGGACTCCTCCTCGCGACCAGGCGTGTGGAGGTTGAGCTTCTTGATAAGGAAGGTGAAGAGGAAGAAGTACAGCGCGGCGTTGACGACTCCAAGCACGAGCATCATCGGCCAGTTGGTCTTATCGACACCCAGGACCAGGTTGGAGACCACAATGTTGATGATGCCGCCTGCAGTCGAAGCGGGCACGGAGAGGACCTTGAGCAGGACCAGGAAGATGCCGGAAAGAACCGAGTGAACGACAAAGAGCACGGGAGCGGCAAAGACAAAGAGGAAGTCCATGGGCTCGGTCACGCAGGAGAGCACGGCGGTGATGATCAGCGGGATGATAACGGCTTTGGTCTTATCCTTGTTCCCCTTGTAAGCGGTGACGATAAAGGCGAGACCGATACCGATGTAGGGCCACAGGTTGTTGAAGGTGTAGCTGTTGAAGTAGGTGCTATCGGAGAAGGGCTGGCCCGTCATTGCCATCTCGGCGACACGGATGGGGTAGGCACCGGCGATAACCTGATCACCCAGCGTAAGGGTGCCGCCCACATCGGAGAACTGGAACGGAGTGTAGATGAGGTGGTGCAGACCGGTGGGAACGAGCAGCTTGTTGAGCATGCCGTAGATAAACAGACCGATGTTGCCCGACTCCTTAATGATGCCGGCAACGGAGGAGATGGCACCCTGAACCGGAGGCCAAATGATGCAGAAGCCAGCGCCCATGATCCAGGAGATGATGATCATGATCAGGAACGGAAAGCGAACGCCCGAGAACATCGAAAGGGCAATGGGGAACTGCTTGTTCGAGTACTTGTTAAACACGGCACCGGTGATGCAACCGAGAATAATGCCGCCGAACACGCCGGTATCGAGCACCTGAATGCCCATAACGGTGGCCTGGCCGGTTCCGGTAAGACCGAGCATGCCGCTCGCATCGGCAAGAGAGCCGGTGGCGTTGAGCACGATGTTGTTAGCCTGCAGGAACAGGAAGAACGACATCAGGGCAATCAGCGAAGCATGGCCCTTGTTCTTCTTTGCCATGGCGCCGGCGATGCCCACGCAGAACAGAATCGAGAGGTTGTTGATGATAAACATCAGCGACTGATAGACAACGGCGCCCACAAGCTGGAACGGACCGGAGCCCAGTACGGGGACCAAAGCGCAGATGGTCTTGTTGGTCAGAATGATGCCCACGATGAGCAGGATGCCGGCAACCGAGAGATACATCATCGGCTGAACGATCGACTTCGCGAACACCTCCAACGGCGCTTTGAAATTGAACTTCTTTTTTGCGGTCATAGCGGTACTCCCCTTCCTTTTCCGCAAATTAAGACAGATGTGCCCTGGACAAGACCGTGAGCCTTGCCTTATATCAATCGATGTGTGGGCACGTTATGCCTAGAGACCAGGTTCTCCAAGCAGGTTAACAATGTGATATGCGAGATAACTCTTCTCAGCATCGGTAACGACAACGTTATAGGTAGACGACAAGTGGGCGGCTATGGCGTCCGCGCACGAGAATGCGCAGGGATACGCCGTTTCATCGATTCGGAACAGCGCGTCTCCGTTGATTTGCCCTGCCGTAGGATCGAGCGCTCGCTGTGCGAAAAACTGCAGGTGACGAACGAAACGTTCGTAAGGCAGCGAGGTGTCATCGAGGGTCGTAGCATAGCGCTTGGAAACAATCGCGAGCACGTCGCGAACAAGCTGGACCGAAACAATCAAACGATCGGAGCGTTGCGGCATGGTGGCGTTGACGATATGCAGCGTAATGAAACCCTGCTCTTCTTCGCTCATCTGAATGCCCATATACTCCTTGATAATCTGCAGCGCACGGCCCGCAAGTGCATACTCCTTGCGATAGAACTGCTGGATCTCGAGCAGCAACGGATTCTCACAGGAGACGCCCTTGCGCTCGCGCTCCAAAGCAAGGCTGATATGGTCTGCGAGAGCAATGAGAATCTTGTCGTTGATATCAACATTGAGCTCTCGACGGAGCATCTGAACGATGTCCTCGGAAATCACGAGGTTGACGGTGGGGATGGACTCCAAAAGATGTGCCAAGCGGTCAATCGTACGCGAATCCTGAGAAGTTCCCTCCTGCAACGCGTAGGTCTTTTCGACCGACGTCTCATCGATGGCATCGCCGGCATGGCGACCAAAGCAGAGGCCTCGACCGATGACGATGAGCTCGGAGCCATCGTCCGAAGTGACCATTGCGACGTTGTTGTTAAAAACTCGCTTGATAACCACGGTACCCACCACAAGAATTTACTCGGAAAGCCAGACGACAGGCTCTTTAACAGCAACAGGGCCGGAAGCATGCTCGCGAAGAGTCGAGTTCTCCGAACGCTCGCACACGATAACGAAGACCGTGGGATCAAAGCCGGCAGCGCGAACCACGTCGAAATCGACCTCGACGAGGGGCTGGCCCGCGTCGACATGGTCACCCTGGGCAACAAGCGCATGGAAGCCCTTGCCCTCAAGTTTAACAGTGTCGATTCCGATATGCAGCATCACCTGAGCAGAGCTGTCGTCGGACATGATGCCCAGCGCGTGCTCAGTCGGAAACAGCGCCGCGACGGTGCCGGAAACAGGAGCGCACACCGTTCCCTCTTGGGGAACCACGGCAACGCCATCGCCCACCGCACGGCTGCTAAAAGCGGGGTCATTGGTATTTTCTAGATGAACAAGCTCGCCGGAAACGGGAGCGAGGATTTCGAACTCGGAAGCCGCAGTCGTCTGCTTATCCGAGCCACCCATTAGGCGAGAAAAGAAACCCATGGTGACATGTCCCTTCATAAATATAGCCCAACCAAAATCAATCGAATGCGCCCATTGAGACGCTCGCGATCAAAGACTTTGGTTAGGCCCACGTCCGAGGGGACTCGGAAACCTTCCGCATTTCTTTTACGGGGGTTATTGTAGACAAGCCCAAAGCCGGAACAATCATTATGACCGGCGAACGGTATTTTTTCTCCGATAAACGGTATTTATGCGGTACTTAGGGACGTTCCTTTTCTGCCGGCACTCGGGGACACTCCTCACTCTGGTGCATTGGGGACAGGTTTGTTTGCACCAGGTTGGTGCAGATTAACCTGGTCCCATTGCACCAATTTCGTATGCGCTAGATAAAGAGCTCGCATTCCTTCCGCACGACGCAAACCTTGCTCAGCATCTGGGAAACAGCGGATAGCTTGTTGGGATCAGCCTTACGAGCACCTCGCGGACATACGGCAATGCAGCGCATGCAGGAGATGCACGCCTCGCCAGCTGCTCGTTTGGGGTCACCCTTGTCGATAGCACAAACGGGGCACGCCGCGGCGCATGCACCGCAGGAAACGCAATCCTCTGTTGCCTCGGGTGCCATGCGGTGACCTCCAGCTTGTTTATAAGGACGATTGCCGGGGATAGAGGGCTCGGACGCATCCTCAGCCAACAGCTTTTGCTGAATTTGCTGAGCAAACTCAGCAAGCTGCGCCGCATCCTGCGCATCCGGACGACCGGCAGCAAACTGTCGCGCAATGGAATGTTCTGCAATGGCTGCAACTGCCGCGATCACCCGGAATCCCGCATGCTTCGCAACGTCCTCCAGCTCTACGAGCGTGTCCTCAAACGCGCGGTTTCCGTATACACAAACCAAAACAGCCCGAGCCCCGTTGCCGCGCACCATGCCCAACCGGTCAGCCACCACAGCCGGGATTCTACCGGCATACGCCGGCACAGAGATTACGGCCACGTCGTCCTCGGTCATCGAGACAGCGCTGAAATCTAGCCCGCTATCGGTCAGATCGACGGTAACGGTATTCTTGTCCAGTGCCCCGGCCACAAGGCCAGACACCTTCTGCGTTCCACCCGTCGGACTAAACACAATTTCGAATACGCTCATCGAGGCACCCTCCCCTACGCCTGGCAACGCGTCAAGCCGCTTTCACATCCAGCCAGAGTATACGGCACGTGGGGTCCCCGTTTTGATGCACCAAGCACCCCAATGCACCCACCCTACGCTGTCTGCCTCTTCGTTTTGTATAAATTACGGTACAAATTGTATATATTAACGGGATACCGCTGTGTTCTCCTGAGGTACCCCATCCTAGCCCGTGCAAAAAACGGAGTATTCTGCAACGTAACCACGCCAGCACCGCCGCGGGTGGGCAAAACTGTAGGGCGCCGTATCATTCTAAGTCCCGATATGGCGAGAATGACGCGCCCCTGCTCCGGAAAACGGCGAAATCTGACTCAGAACGCTCGCCAGGGATATCCGAAGGCCACCGTTGGCGACGTCGGATCATATGCAGACAACTCGAACTGCAGAATACTCCAAAAAATGCACGGCGCACCCCATGGGACCCATTGCCGCATGGCAGAAAACAGGTCCACGGCATCCTCTAGATGCATTCCCGAGGAAATCACATTTGAACTAGCGATCGGATACGACAAACAAAAAGGGCCCCGAGCGTAGTTGCTCGGGACCCTTGGTTCACCTCGCTCTAGCGGGCGATGCGTATGTTACTTGCGCTTGCCGCCGCCGTCACCGGGACGACGGGAGCTGCTACCACGCTTGCCGCCACGGCTGTTGCCATAGCTGCCGCGGTTATCGCGACCGCCGGCGCGGCCGCCACGGGAACCGGCCTGGTTGCCGCCGCGACCACCACGGTAGCCGCCGCGACGCTCTTCGCGGGTATCGTCGTAGTTGCGCCAGTCATCGCGACGATCGCGGCTGGCACGCGGATCACGACGGTCGCGCAACTCGTTAGAACGACCAGCGCCGCCGCGGCCGCCATTGCCGCGAGCACCCTCGCGACGCTCGCCGCCGCGGCTACCGCGCTCTTCAAAGCGCTTGCCGCCACGGGACTCACCGCCACGGGCAGCACGCTCACCACGACCCTCGCCGCCGCGACGCTCGTCACGGCCGCCGCGCTCGTCATCACGACCGGAACGACGGCGGTCGCCCGAACCGCGCTTGCCACCGCGCGAACCGCGGCCCTCGTCCTCGCGCTCGACACGACGACGGCCACCGCGATCCTCGTCCTCGCGGCGGCGGCGATGTGCCTCGCCCTGGAACTGCTTGGCACGACGCTCGGCACGGTTGCCACGCGGGGCCTGCTCGACAGCACCGCCGCGCTCCTCGGCAGCCACCTCGCGGGCCACGCTCTCAACAGCCTCGTCCACGCGAGCCTGAACGCCTTCGCGCACGCGGGTCTTGCCGCCGCGCTTGGGACGGCTCGGACGCTCGCCATCGCCGCGACGCTCGTCGCGACCGCGGTTGGAACGACCGGCCACATCGCCGTAGTCATCGCCGTTGCGTTTGCCGTCGCGACGCGCCTGCTCAAGCTTCTTCTTGCTCTTGGACTTGCCGCGCTTGGTCTTCTTCTTCACCTTAAAGGCCGCAGGATCGCGCTCGGGGTCAACCGCGGGCGGATTGGGGCCCACATGCAGGTCGCCGGCCTCGTAGATGTCGGCGGTCTTGTCCATGAGCTTCTCGATCTCGTAGAACTCATCGACATCCTGCTCGGTCACAAACGTGATGGCCCAGCCCAGCTCGCCGGCACGACCCGTACGGCCAATACGGTGGATGTAGTCGGTCGGCTCGGCCGGCACGTCAAAGTTCACGACGTAGCGCACGTCGCTGATGTCGATGCCGCGGGCGAGCACGTCGGTCGCCACCAACACGTCGACGGTGCCGTCGCGGAAGGCCGAAAGGGCACGCTCGCGCTGGGCCTGGCTGCGGTTGCCGTGAATCGCGGCGGCCTTGATGCCCTTGCGCTCCAGACGACGGCAGCAGCTGTCGGCGCGGTGCTTGGTACGCATAAAGACGATGGTGCGCTCCGGGCCCTCCTTTTTGAGGAACTCGGGCAACAGGTTATTCTTGGCCTCGATGGACACCGGGAACACAAACTGGTCGACGGTGTCGGCGGTCGACGTGGCAGGTGCGATCTCCACGCGGGCCGGGTCGCTCACCAGGTCGGTGATCTCGCCCACGGCCTCCTCGTCGAGCGTCGCCGAGAACAGCAGCGTCTGGCGCTCGGCCGGCGTCTCGCGCACAATGCGGCGGACGGCGGGCAAAAAGCCCATGTCGAGCATGCGGTCGGCCTCGTCGAGTACCAGCACCTTGACCTCGTTCAGGTGGCAGGCGCCCTGCTCGATCAGGTCGACCAGACGGCCCGGCGTGGCGACCAGGATATCGCAGCCGTACTTGAGTGCCGCGGTCTGCGGCTTGTAGCTCACGCCACCCACGACGGTCACGGCGACATGGCCGGTGACGTCGGCGATCTTGCTCGCGACCTCGTCGATCTGCTGGGCGAGCTCGCGCGTGGGGGTGATGACGAGCATCACGGGGCCGCGGCCGTTGCCCTCGGGCTTCTTGGCACCGCGACGGCGGTTGCGGCCGCCGCGCTCGCGCACGGGTTTGGGCGGAGCAATGTGCTCCAGATTGTTCATGGTCGGCAGCAAGAAGGCGGCCGTCTTGCCGGTGCCGGTTTGAGCGGCGGCAAGCAGGTCGCGACCCTCGAGCACCACGGGGATCGAGCCGGCCTGCACGGGCGTCGGCGCCGTGTAGCCCAGGTTCTCGATAGCACGGAGTATCTCGTCCGAAAGCCCCAGCTCGTTAAAGGCGGGCAGGCTCTCGGTAGCGGACTCGACGGCCTGGGCAGCATTGGCCTCATCGGCGGCATCGAAGGCGGCCTGGGTCATGGCCTCGCGGGCCTCGTCCAGAATCTCGGCGTCGGTGACGTCGGATACAGAATTACGCATATGTTGTTGTTCCTTATCTGCACGCGTCATGAGCGCGGCATGCGGCCGCGCGGGCGTGCTTGGTAGTGCGCTAATACATACAAAAACAGGTGCGCACAGAGAGGACGTTGCTCAGCACGCTGGCGATCGCTTTGGCAGCCCTATCACGCGCCGTCCAGACGCAGCAGCTCTAAGCGATGGAGCAGATTCGCCGCCGGTTAGTATACCCGTACTCCGTATGCCCCCACGTAAACCACAGATGACGAGGCGGACGGGGCGGGCCTGGCTGATTGTCTCAATCTGTAACATCTACAGGGCAAATCTTCCTCTACGTGTTACAGATCGAGACAAACGGTCGACACGGCTCACAAACGTCTCAATCTGTAACAGTTAACGAGTAAAATCGGCCCTAATTGTTATAGATCAAGACAGAGGGGGATTTCCGTTCAATCCAAACCAAATCTCTCGGTCTTCCTGCAATTTCGAACATGTGGCCTATAATGTTGCTTTGGTTACGCTATATATTGCGCAACCATTTAATACGTCGCCCACCGGGGGCCATTAATTCCTATCGCCATATTGGCTAGGAAGCAATCAAAGGAGGTATCCGTGGCAGCAGAGACGCCTTGCTCGGTCCTCTATAACGATATTCGCTCGTTCGGCGGTCTTAAACATCTCGAGATCGCCCGAATGCTCATCAATGGAAACTCTTATCTCGGCAGTACCCTGCTCGAGAAATGCTCTTCCAACCGCTCGTATCTCACCCGTTACATCGTCCATCGCAAGCCTGACCAGTGCGCGCCCTCCATCTACAGCGACTTTACCGTCACCACGCTCAACCTTTCCTCGGCAATCTGCAGCAAGCTCGGCGGCGGCGAGTCCGCCTATCGGGCAATCGCCGAGCACTATCGCGGTCCGGCCGCCAACGAAATGATGTCGGCTCTCGCCAGCTACAAGCTGGACAGCCGCCTATATGCAAATGCCCTCAATCGCATCGACAACTTTGACGGCAATGCCGTGCGCGAGAAAAGCACGCTTTACCTTATGCTCTTTGTGGCAACGGGGGCGCTCGCCGATCCCGTTCAGGGCGTGGCCACCGTCGAGCGCTTTTGCGACAGCAAGACGGGCGGGCACTTTGGCACCACCGAAACTACCGTCGGACGTGGCTTTATGAGCAGCCTGGAGCAGCCGCACACCGTCGCTCCCAACCTCGGTCTGCTCAGAACCCATGCCGACAACTGCGCCGACATGCAAATCCATGCCCTCACACGCGATCCGCGCGGCACCGTGATTGGTTCTTTGCCCAAAACCTCGCCCAGCATCACCGATGTAGGCGCCGACGCCTCGCGCGAGCATCTTCGTATTTGGCTCGAGGGTGAGCACTGGTACGCCCAGGGCCTTGGATCGACCAACGGCACAGTGCTCGAATCGGGCGCGGGCGACGGCGATATTGTGATTGAGCCGCCGCGCGACCAACGCGAACCCGGCAAAGTCTATCCCCCCGTGGAAATCGCCAACAGCGACAGGCTCCATCTGGGTCTCTACACGACATTCCTTGTCATTGTGGACTAGCACGGACAGCGATCGGAAGACGGTCGCCGTCCGTCTTTCGTCTTCTACCTTCTGCGTCGTAAACGACAATACTCAGCGGTACACGTGAGCAGTGCGGCTATCATGGTACTTTACCGATATCCGCACTGCTCACGTGTACGCGCGGCAACCCATGCCAGACAAAGGAACGCCATGGATACTACCGATAGCGCCTATGGCGACAAACTCATCCGTCTCGATACGTTCGACACCGCCGTGGCGGTCGACCCCAGTGCCGAGGACGACGCCAAGCGTCGGTTTATGACGCTTATTCTCCAGACGGCCCACCGCAACAACGGCAACATCGGGCACGTGCTTCGCGCGACCAACACAAGCGGCGAGGTCTTTGCCGTCAAGCTACTCAAGGACAACGCCTTTCTCTCTGGCCAAGCCCCCGACCGCTCCGCCGAGCAATCGGCAGCGCACCTGGCCAACACCGCTGCGCTGTTCGAGGAGTACCGTCATCTGTGTACCGTCTCGCACCTGCGCGGATTTCCGCGCGTCTATGGCTACGGATCGTGCGAGGACGACCCGCTCATCCTCATGGAGTGGGTCGAGGGCACCTCACTCAAGCAGGCGCTGCCCCTGCTTCCTCACGACGCCTCGGGCGGGCTGACCACCCAGATGGTCGCCGCCGTCGGAAACGCCGTGCTTCGTGCGCTCTTGATGACCCAAGGCCTCGTGAATCCGGTCATCCATCGCGACCTTTCGCCTGCCAATATCATGTTCCGCACCACCAGCCGAACGCTCGAGCAGCAGATTGCCGATTGCTCCTTTGACCCCTGCCTCATCGACATGGGCTCCGCGACCATGGCTCTCGGCGACGACACGATCACCCGGCGCGCCGACATCTGGCGCTTTGCCACGCCCGCATACGCCGCGCCCGAGATGCTCACGCAGGATATCGAAGGCATCGCGGCCCTTCGCCGTTCGCCGGCAATCGACGTCTATGCGCTTTCGAGCATTCTGTACCAGCTCTACAGCGGTCGCAAACCGTTTGACTTTGAGTCGACGGACGCCGCTGCAACCGGCTCGTTCTATCTCGTAAAGACCAAGACCAAGCCGGCACCGCTCGAGCCGCGCTGCGAGGGCGATGAAGCGCTCGTCAAAATCATCATGAAGGGTCTCTCAGTCGAGCAGTGCGATCGTCCCACCGAGCAGCAGATGCTCGAGGTGCTCTCGGCATACCTCACCGATGCCGAATCCGAGGGCCGCGAAGGCGCGGGCAGTGACGCCGCAATCGACATCGACTCCGGTACACACCTTAAGGTCGACGTCGCCGGCGAGCGCGCGCGAGAGATCCTGGAGCAGGCCCGGCACGATGCCATGACCCGCCGCCGCTTTATTATCGGTGGCGTTGTCGCAGCCGTTGCGGGGCTCGGCGTTATCGGGGCGGCAACCCATGGCTTTGGCATCCCCGACTACCTGGACGGCATCCGCAGCTCACTTGACGACTACACTTGGGATCAGCTGCAGGAGATTTCGCTCAAGATTAAGGCCACCGAGACCCGTAGCGAGGCACGCGAGATTGCCAGGCGCTATCATCTGCTCGATGCCGATGGGCATATCCCCTATCCGTGTACCAAGCGCGTCACGCTCACCAACGGGCTGCAGGTTGGCGCGCAGCTTGTGGGCATTCGCCACGATGAGCTTCTGGACGGGACGGGCAAGGCCGGACTGACGTTTATGTTCGACGCGGGTATTGCCGAGCGCAACGCTGCGGCTGAACCGCCGAGCGCCGGCTGGGCAGATTGCGAGCTGCGGGAATGGCTCAACGGCGACGGCCTTAAGCTGCTGCCCAACGAGTTGCGCGCACTCATTAAAGGGGTCAAGAAGG
>DBFAHJ010000114.1:0-3847 GCA_048227095.1 Collinsella aerofaciens
CGTTCAGATGGAGCATATCTACACGGGCAACGGCGTGTCCGAGCTCATTCAGCTTTCGATGAACGCGCTGCTCGACAATGGCGACGAGATTCTGATCCCCAGCCCCGACTATCCGCTCTGGACGGCGTGCGCAACCCTTGCTGGCGGTCATCCCGTACATTATCTGTGCGATGAGCAGGCGGATTGGTATCCCGACCTGGAGGATATGGAGTCCAAGATCACGAGCGCGACCAAAGCCCTCGTCATCATCAACCCCAACAACCCCACGGGTTCCGTCTATCCGCGCGAGGTGCTCGAGGGCATCGTCGAGATTGCACGCAGGCATCAGCTGATGATCTTTGCCGATGAGATCTACGACCGCCTGTGCATGGACGACTACGAGCACGTCTCGATTGCCTCGCTCGCCCCCGATCTGCCCTGTGTCACCTTTAGCGGTCTGTCCAAGTCGCACATGATCGCGGGCTATCGCATTGGCTGGATGGTGCTTTCGGGCAACCAGCGCTGCATGAGCGACTTCATCATGGGCATCAACATGCTCTCCAACATGCGCCTGTGCTCCAACGTGCCGGCTCAGTCGATCGTCCAGACGGCGCTCGGCGGCCATCAGTCCGTTAACGACTACATCCGTCCCGGCGGCCGTGTCTACGAGCAGCGTAACTTTGTGTATGAGGCGCTCAACAAGATTGACGGCATCTCGGTGGTTAAGCCGCGTGCGGCGTTCTACATCTTCCCCAAGATGGATGTTAAAAAGTTCAACATCACCGATGACGAGCAGTTTGCCCTCGACCTGCTGCACGAGAAGAAGATTCTGATCACGCGCGGCGGCGGCTTTAACTGGGCCGAGCCCGATCACTTCCGCATCGTGTACCTGCCACGCATGGAAGTACTCAAAGAGTCCCTCGAAGACCTCGCCGACTTCTTCGATCATTACCGCCAAGCGTAACTAGTTTCGCCGTTCTACCGAACGGCGGACCGCTTGACGCTGCGCGAGCCGCATTCACACCAATCTGACGTTCAACTTCAAGGGCGCGACCAGAAGGTCAGCGCCCTTTCGTTTCACGTCACCTTGTCACAAATGCGGCCCGCTCGCTGACTTTTGCTCAACCTATGGTGTCATCTCGCCCCAAAAGGACCTTGCTCGCTCTGGCGGGCTTTCGCTGTCGTTGCCAAGGCATCGGCGTTGCCTTGGCCGTCAATAGTCATTGGGGGCGTTCTCAAACGACTACCCAACGGCTATTGCACACATGGCTCGCATGACAGTCGTCTCTTTTATGTTTCCTTTAGCCGTTGCTGCCTAGGATGGGAGTTAGTCGGCAGGAAGGGAGCGTCTATATGGACGACGCGAGCGAGCGTGCAATCGAAGAGGACATGCTCGATCAGTTCAACTACTTTGATGATGAGGACGAGGAGCTGATCGATCGTCGCGAGCCGGCGTCGCTCGATGCCTTCGACCTTGTTGGTGAAGAGCCCGACGAGGACGAGGTCGAATCAGCAGAGCCCCCACAGTCTTCGCGCCTGGACTCGCTGCTTTCGAGAGTCCCCATGCACCACGGCGCTCGTGCCGGCGCACTCCATATGAAAACTGACTGGCACCAGATCGTGACGGCAGGCAATGAACTTGCCGTCGATGCGCCGCTCACCGATAAATCATCCATCATCTGCCGCACCGGCATGCTTATGCTGGCAAGCGGAACAGGTGCCTGGCGCGTGCGCGATACCATGAATCGTGTTGCCGCTGTGCTCGGCGTCACGATTCACGTCGACCTGAGTCTCCTGTCGTTTGAGTGCACCTGCATCGAAGATGGCCACTGCTTTAACGAGGTCGTCAGCCTACCCACGACGGGAGTTAATACTCATCGCATTTGGATGATGGAGAGCTTCTTAAAGGAAATCGAGATTTACGGGCGCCGGTTTACCGTGCACGAGTACCACGAGATGCTCAAGACCGTTGAGAGCTCAAAGCCCGATTACGCTCCCTGGCAACAGGGCCTTGCGGCAGCCTGTGCTTGCGGCGCCTTCGTCTTTTTGCTCGGCGGCGGCCCTATCGAGATGGCCTGCGCATTCGTAGGCGCGGGTGTCGGCAACTTTGCTCGCTCCCATATTCTCAAGCAGGGTCTTGGCCAGTTTAGCGCGCTGACGACTGGCGTTGCGCTCGCTTGCGTTTCGTATCTGCTGGCATTGCTCGGCCTTGGCCAGGTCATCCCTGGGGCAATGTCGCACCAAGAAGGCTATATCGGCGCCATGCTCTTTGTGATTCCCGGCTTTCCCCTCATTACGGCAGGCCTCGACATCGCTAAGCTCGATATGCGAAGCGGTATCGAGCGTCTTTCGTATGCTGTATCGATTATTGTGATGGCGACCCTCGTAGGTTGGATGGTTGCCGAATGTGTGGGACTGGCGCCGGATGACTTCGCCCCGCTCGGCCTCTCACCGTTGGCTCTTACGCTCTTGCGCATACTGATGAGCTTTATCGGTGTATTTGGCTTCTCGGTTATGTTCAACAGCCCGGTAAAGATGGCAGCGGCGGCAGGGCTCATCGGCGCTGTGTCCAATACCTTGCGCCTTACGCTCGTCGATGCGCCGACGATATTTCCTTTCCTGGGCCTGGGCACAGGTATGCCTCCCGAGGCAGCAGCGTTTATCGGCGCACTGGTATCGGGGTTGCTCGCGAGCTTGGCCGAAATCAAGCTCACCTACCCGCGTATCGCCCTCACGGTGCCATCGATTGTCATTATGGTGCCGGGCTTGTATCTGTATCGCTCGATGTATTACATGTGCACCTTCGATACGGTCAATATGCTCGGCTGGTTTGTGCGTGCAGTACTCATCGTGGCGTTTTTGCCCGTTGGTCTGGGTGTGGCGCGTACGCTCACCGACCCTCGCTGGCGCCACACCAGCTAATTGGTACAAGGGGGACAGGTTACTTTGCACCAAATGAGTTGCGGTGAAATAGGGACTGAATTGCTGTTTAAAGGGTCAAAACAGTCCGTATTCCACCGCAACTTATGGTGTCGGGGATTATTGGTGCCCTGCATCTTCATAAACTCAACGCTTACGAAGCGCGTGCCGTTCGTGTTAGGGTAGTTCCACCACATAAGTAGTCGCAGACGCGCGTACCACGGGCGGGCGAGATGAAGTCCCAACAGCTCCATCTCGCCCGCCCGTTTTTGTTGTGCGCCGCGGCGCAACACAGAAAGGACCATGCCCTTTATGCCTATCAACAAACGAGAGAGCCTGCTGTTCACCTTTATCATGTGCTTTTGCATGGTGCTCTGGATGAGCATCTACAACGTTGCCCTGCAGCACGGGGCCATCAACGGCGAGGTCGTTGCCGCTGCGTGGCTCGGCTTCCCCGTTGCCTATATCTTTGCCGTGTGCTGCGACCGGTTCGTCGCCAGCCCGCTTGCCAAGGGTTTCGCCTTTAAGTACTTGGTCCCTCCGGGCAAGAGCTCGCCGCTCGCCATGACGCTCGCCGTCAGCTCCTGCATGGTCGTTCCCATGGTCATCATCATGTCGCTCTACGGCGCGTGCGAAGGCCTGTTCCATATGCCCGGCGGCCCGCTTGCCAATCTGCAGGCGCTGCCGATGATGTGGCTCGTCAACATTCCGCATAATTTTGTGATGGCGCTGCCGTGGAACCTTTTGGTAGCCGGTCCGATTTCCCACTTCGTCTTCCGTCGCGCCTTCCCTGTGGGGACGGTTTTCAAGGAGGAGCATGCCGAGCTCTTGGAGCAGGCTATGGCTCCTGAGTGCGAGTAGCTCGCTTAGGGATCTGCTGAGCGCGGGCGACTTGCTTGGTTGGAGCCCTAAGCGTGGATAGCTCTCTCGGCGACATCGCGGGCGTGAG
>DBFAHJ010000115.1:0-9423 GCA_048227095.1 Collinsella aerofaciens
GAGCGTCGCCGGCACGCCGCCCGACCAGTTCTCGGCCACCGGCCAGTACTGGGGCAACCCCATCTACGACTGGGACGCCATGGAGTCCGACGGCTTCTCCTGGTGGGAGGGCCGCATTCGCGCCGCCCTCGACATGTACGACGTCATCCGCCTGGATCACTTCCGCGGCTTCGAGGCCTATTGGGAGGTGCCGTTCTCCTCACCCGATTCGTCCTACGGTTCGTGGACGCAGGGGCCCGGCCTCAAATTCTTCAAGACGCTCGAGGAAAAGCTCGGCACGCTGCCCATCATCGCCGAGGACCTGGGCTTCCTCACCCCCGGCGTCATCGACATGCGCGACAACTCGGGCTTCCCCGGCATGAAGATCTTGCAGTTTGCCTTTGAGGGCACCAACTCGTATTACCTGCCGCATAACTACATCGCCAATACCGTCGCCTATGTAGGCACGCACGACAACGAGACGGCGCGCGGTTGGTTCGAGGGTACGGCCACTCCGCGTCAGCGCGAGCAGGCTGCCCTGTACACCCACCAGCAGGCAGGCGAGTCCATAGCCGACGCGCTCAACCGAACCATCGCCGCCAGCGTGAGCGATACCTGCATCTACACCATGCAGGACCTGCTTAACCTGGGCAATGAGGCGCGCATCAACACCCCTGCCACCCTAGGCGGCAACTGGACCTGGCGTATGCTCGATGGCGCCATCACCCGCGAGCTCGAGCACAAGCTTACCGACTGGACTGAGACCTACTTCCGCATCCCGTCGGAAGCCGAAATCGAGCTTCCCCAATAGGAGCCACCGCGTCCGACCCCACCCCACCGTGCGGACGCGACCGCTTTTCCCGCGCGAGGCCACCCCAATCCCCTCGCGCGGGATTCTTATGAATTGCAGACATGTAATCAACCCATTACAGGAGGAAACATGCCCCGTATCGATCTCGCAGAACTCGCCGAGCAGTCTTTTGGCATCTCGCTCGAGCAGCTCGATGACCGTCGCATTTACAAACTGCTCGTTAAGCTCGTGCAGGAGCGCTCAGCCGCCTGCCCGCTCAACAATGGCAAGAAAAAGCTCTATTACATCTCCGCCGAATTCTTGATCGGCAAGCTGCTCATCAACAACATGATCGACCTCGGCATCTATGACGAGGTTAAGGACCAGCTCACCGCCGCGGGCCACGACCTCAATAAGATTGAGGAGTTTGAGGTCGAGCCGTCGCTCGGTAACGGCGGTCTGGGCCGCCTGGCCGCGTGCTTCCTGGATTCCATCGCCACGCTGGGCCTGACCGGCGACGGCGTGGGCCTCAACTACCACTACGGCCTGTTCCGTCAGCGCTTTGTCGACAATCAGCAGAAGGCCGTCCCCGACGAGTGGCTCGGCGAGCAGGATATCCTGATCGATGACGACCACTCCTACACTGTTGAGTTCGGCGACTTTGCCGTTACCTCCAAGCTCGTCAACATCGACGTGCCCGGCTACGGCCAGCCCGCCAAGAATCGTTTGCGCCTGTTCGACCTGGCAAGCGTCGACGACGGCCTGGTACCCGGCAGCTCCATCGACTTCGACAAGACCGAGATCGCCAAGAACCTCACCCTGTTCCTCTACCCCGACGATTCTGACGAGCAGGGCCGTCTGCTTCGCATCTACCAGGAATACTTCATGGTGAGCAACGCCGCCCAGCTCCTGATCGACGAGGCCATCGAGCGCGGCAGCAACCTGCACGATCTGGCCGACTACGCCGTGGTCCAGATTAACGACACGCACCCCACCATGGTCATCCCCGAGCTCATTCGCTTGCTCACCACCGAGCACGACATCGAGTTTGACGAGGCCGTGACCATCGTACGCTCCATGGTCGCCTACACTAACCACACGATTCTTGCCGAGGCGCTCGAGAAGTGGCCGCTCACCAGCCTGCAGAAGGTCTCCCCTGCCATCGCCGATATTATCGTCAAGCTCGATAAGGTCGCAAAGGCCGAGCACGACGACCCGCGCGTCGCCATCATCGACGAATACGACACCGTCCACATGGCCCACATGGACATCCACTTTGGCTTCTCCATCAACGGCGTCGCCGCACTCCACACCAAGATCCTGGAGGACACCGAGCTTCATCCGTTCTACGAGATCTACCCCGAGAAGTTCTCCAATAAGACCAACGGCATCACCTTCCGCCGCTGGATCCAGGGAGCCAACCCCGCGCTTGCCAGCCTGCTCGACGATGTAATCGGTACCGATTGGCGCAGCACCGGCAACCTGAGCAAGCTCGCCGACTTCGCCGACGATAAGAGCATTCTTGAGCGCTTGGCCGCCACCAAGGCCAAAGCCAAAACCATCATGCGCGAGTTTATGGCGCTCGAACAGGGCGTGACGATCCCCTCCAACGCCATCATCGATGTTCAGGTCAAGCGTATCCACGAGTACAAGCGCCAGCAGATGCTCGCGCTCTACATCATCTGGAAGTACCTCGACATCAAGAACGGTAACAGACCTAAGCACCCCGTCACCATCATCTTTGGCGGCAAGGCAGCGCCTGCCTATACCATCGCTCAGGACATCATCCACCTCATCCTGACGCTTTCCCAGTGGATCGCCAACGACCCCGACGTGGCTCCCTACCTGCAGGTCGTCATGATCGAGAACTACAACGTCACCGCCGCCGAGCGCGTGATTCCCGCTGCCGACATCTCCGAGCAGATCAGCCTGGCCTCCAAGGAGGCGAGCGGCACCTCTAACATGAAGTTCATGCTCAACGGCGCCCTGACCCTGTGCACACTCGACGGCGCCAACGTGGAGATTGCCGAGCTCGTGGGCGACGAGAACATCTATACCTTTGGTGCCTCGTCCAAACAAGTCGAGCAGCTCTACGCCGACGGCACCTACAACGCCGGTGCGCTCTACTGCAAGCCCGGCATTAAACTGCTGGTGGACTTCATCACCAACCCGGCCTTTATGGCGACCGGCAACGCCGAGCGCCTGCAGCGCCTGCACGACGACATTAAGGGCAAGGACTGGTTTATGGCCCTGCTCGACATTGAGGAGTACATCCAGACCAAGGAGCGCGTGCTAGCCGACTACGAGGACCAGGGCGCTTGGATGCGCAAGGCGCTGATCAACATCGCCAACGCCGGCACCTTCTCGTCCGACCGCACGATCTCCCAGTACAACGACGAGATCTGGCACCTGAGCTAATTCGCTTCCCTTACCCATCCTCTTGAAAACGGAGTCGCGGCAACGCGGCTCCGTTTTTTGTGCCCATACGCCGGCCCATGGCCTGCCTCGACCATAAAATCTCGGTCTGTAACATCTAGCCGTCAAAATTGAGTCTACCTGTTACAGATCGAGACAAACGAAATTGTCCCGATGAACTATCTCAATCTGTAACAGATAACCGCCGGAATCGGGTCTACCTGTTACAGAATGAGACAGACGGGCAAGGCGGCTAAAACAATCTCAATCTGTAACAGGTAACTGCCGAAATCAGTCCTTCGTGTTACAGATCGAGATGAAAGGACAGGCAGCTCGACGCTGTCTAAATCTGTAACATCTAGGCCCAATTTGGCCCTCCTCCTGTTACAGATCAAGACAAACTGACAGATAGACAGCCCGGCACAAAGAAAGGCTCCCCTCTCGCCCAGTGGACGGGAGGGGAGCCTTATATGTGACCGCGGCAAAAGGATGGCAATACCGCAGTCGCCCAAAGGGAGGGCCTGGATGCACCGGGCCTAGATAAGGTTCTTGCCAGAGACCTTATCGAAGAGATGGGTCGCGTTCTTCTCGAACTTGAACCAGATGGGGTCGCCCGCCTTGAGCGCGCCCTTGGCCTCAAGGTCGACAACGGGAATGATCAGGACGAACTGGCCATCGGGAGCGGTCACGTGGACATGCTCGGTCGAACCCATGAGCTCGGTCACCTCGACGGTACCCTGGAGCGCGCCCTCCTCGCCCTTGTCGGCAAGCAGAATCTGCTCGGGGCGCACGCCGGCCGTAATCTCCTTCACGTCGCCGCCGTCCCAGTTGAGAGCAAGCTGAGCGCAGGTCTCGGGGGCGAGCGCCACGTTCATATCCTCGGTCTTGACGGTAAAGCCGTTGCCAGAGCGCACCAGCTGGGCATCGAAGAAGTTCATCTGCGGCACGCCGATGAAGCCGGCGACGAAGATGTTCGCGGGGTGGTTGAAGACCTCTTGCGGCGTGGCGGTCTGCTGGACGACGCCGTCCTTCATGACCACGATGCGATCGCCGAGGGTCATGGCCTCGGTCTGGTCGTGAGTGACGTAGATGAACGTGCCCTTGATCTCGTGGCGCAGCTTAATGAGCTCGGCACGCATCTGGTTACGAAGCTTGGCATCCAGGTTGGACAGCGGCTCGTCCATCAGGAAGACCTTGGGGTCACGCACGATGGCGCGGCCGATGGCGACGCGCTGGCGCTGGCCGCCCGAAAGCGCTTTGGGCTTACGGTCGAGGTACTCGGTAATGCCCAGGATCTCGGCAGCGGAGCGAACCTTGCGGTCGATCTCGTCCTTGGGGACCTTCTTGAGCTCAAGCGTAAACGCCATGTTCTCGTACACCGTCATATTGGGGTACAGAGCATAGCTCTGGAACACCATGGCGATGTCGCGGTCCTTGGGCGCCACGTCGTTGACGCGCTTACCATCGATGAGCACGTCGCCCGAGGTAATGTCCTCCAGGCCGGCAACCATGCGCATCGTCGTGGACTTACCGCAGCCAGAGGGGCCAACGAGGACGATGAACTCCTGGTCGTGAACGGTGAGGTTGAAGTCCTCTACAGCGAGCACACCGTCCTCGGTAACCTTGAGGTTGTGCTTCTTCTCCTCGGTCTTCTTCTTTTTGCCAAAGAAGCCCTTCTTTTTGGAATCGTTGTTGGGATACACCTTCTGAACATGTTTGAGAACGATCTCGGCCATGTCTTTACCTTTCGATATGCGGCGCCACGCTGAGGGGCGCCGCAGAAACTTGCAAAACAGTTACGGCATCAGCCCTTGACGGCACCTGCCACCACGCCGTCGATGATGTACTTCTGACAGAGGATGTACATGATAACGATGGGGATAACGACCATCATGATGCAGGCCATCATGGGGCCGAGCTCGACGTGGCCGTAGCCGCCGCGGAAGTACTGGATCAAGATAGGAATGGTCTTGTACTTGGTGGAGTCGAGGGTAAGGTAGGGCAGCAGATAGTCGTTCCAGACCCACATGGTCTCGAGAATACCGACCGAAAGATAGGTGGGCTTCATGATGGGAAGGACGATCTTAAAGAACACCTGGACCGGGTTGCAGCCGTCGATCATGGCCGCCTCTTCGATCTCGAGCGGAATGTTCTTTACAAAGCCGGCGAACATAAAGACCGCCAGGCCCGCGCCAAAGCCAAGATAGATAAAGCAGATGTTGAACGGCGTGTTAAAGCCGATGCGGTCCGCCAAATTGGACAGTGTGAACATGAGCATCTGGAAGGGCACGACCATCGAGAAGACGAACAGGTAATAGAAGAAGTTCGAGATCTTGCTGTTGACGCGCACTACGTACCAAGCGCACATGGAGCAGCACACCAGAATCAGCACGACCGACGTGACCGTGATGATGAGCGAGTACATAAATGCCGAGGCAAAGCCCTGCTCGTTAAGGGCGTGCATGTAGTTTGCGAGGCCGTTGAACGTCTCGGGCGTGAGCAGATCGAACGCCGTGGTGGTGCTGATTGCGGTCGCTTTCTTAAAGGAATTGAGCGCAATCATAAACACGGGGTAGATCCATGCGAGCGACAGAATCGTAAAGAAGATCGAGAGCGCGCGGTTGATAACCTTATCGCGTTTCATTACTGCTGCACCTCCTTGGACCTCGTGGCCTTAAGCTGGATCATAGAGATGGCTACGACCAGGATGCAGAAGATGACTGCCTTGGCCTGGCCAATGCCCTGCCATGCAATGCCGGCACGCGAGTAGAACGTGTTGTAGATGTTCAGGGCGAGCATCTCGGTGGAGTGCGCGGGGGCACCACCGGTAAGGGCGAGGTTCTGGTCGAACAGCTTAAAGCCGTTGGTGATGGACAGAAACAGGCAGATGGTGATGGTCGGCATCAGGTTAGGGATCTTAACCTTCCAAAACGTCTGCCATGCCGTGGCGCCGTCGACCTTGGCGGCCTCGATGTAGTCGGACGGAATGGACTGCAGACCAGCGATGTAGATGATCATCATGTAGCCGACCTGCTGCCACAGGGTCAGGATGATAAGGCCCCAGAAGCCAGCAGCAGAGTTAAGGGCGATGAGCTGGGCGCCCACGTTGGAGAGCAGGCAGTTGATCAGAATCTGCCAAATGTAGCCCAGCACGATGCCGCCGATCAGGTTAGGCATAAAGAAGATCGTACGGAAGATGTTGGTGCCCTTGAGCGCCTTGCGGGTGAGCGCCTGCGCGATGGCGAGGGCAATCACGTTGATAAGCACCGTCGACAGGAAGGCAAACGCCACCGTAAAGAAGAACGACATAGCAAACTGCGAATCGGACAGCGCGCGCACGTAATTCTTGATACCGACAAAATGCGTGTTGTTAATGGTAATAAACTGGCAGAACGAGAGATAGAAGCCCTGGATAAAAGGGATCACGAACCCGATCATAAACGCCAGGCACGTGGGCAGCATAAAGAGCGGCCACCAGCGCTTGAGTGCTTTGCCCATAAAAGGGTCCTTTCAATATGCAGGGGGCGGGCAAACCAACGTCTGCCCGCCCCCTGTCGCTAATCAGATAGCTTGGGCAGCAACTGCTTACTCGGAAGCGGCCTTCTCGGTCTTCCAGCCATCGACGAAGGCGTTCTTGACGCCGTCCCACTTGCTGTTGTCGGCAGCGTAGGCGATCAGAGCCTGCTTGAGGTTCTTCTTCCACTCCTCAGAGGGGATGTAGACGAAGTCCCAAGCAACGGTCTTCTTGCCGTCTTTGGCCATGGCAACGGCCTGCTGCGAGAAGACGTTGGTGGTTTCCTTGGCGCTCTTGAACGGAGCGGTCAGACCCATCTTGTCAGCGATGATGCTGGTGGCGGTGTCAGAAGTGACGCACCAATACATGAAGTCCTCGGTGGCCTTCTGGGCATCCTCGGAAGCCTGGGAGCTGACGCACCAGTAGTTCTCGCCGCCGGAGCACAGGCCCTGGTTCTCCTCGCCGTCGACACCGATGTAGATGGGCATCATGCCAATCTGATCGTCGGTCATGCCGGCCTTGGTGAGGTCAGCGTAGGCCCAAGAACCGTTCTGATAGAAGACGGCCTTGCCGGTTGCGAACTCGTTGGTGGCGTCGTCGCCGGTCTTGGAGGCAAGCTGCGAAGGATCGCAGGTGGAGTCGGTGATGTACAGGTCGAAGATCTGCTTGAAGTTGTCGAGATACTCGCCCTTAATCTCGTCGTCCTCCTGGTTGTGCTCCTTCTCGAACTCGTAGTAGAGCGGGAGGTTGGCGAGGTGGGTGGTGTAGCGCCAGCTGGAGGAGTCGTCCATGCCGGCGGAAGTGAAGGCACCCTCAACACCAAGCTCGTCCTTGCGGGCCTGGATGTCGTCGGCACAAGCCTTCAGCTTGTCGAAGGAGTTGATGTCCTCGGCCTTGTAGCCAGCCTTCTCGAGCAGCTGCTTGTTGTAGATGATGCCGTAGCTCTCCTGGACCCAGTCGATACCCAGATCCTTGCCATCGGACTGCAGAGCCAGGGAGTCGTCAATGAGCTCACCGCGGAGCTTGGTATCGGACAGGTCGGCGCAGTAATCCTTCCAGTTCTTAAGACCGGTGGGGCCGTTGACCTGGAACAGGGTCGGAGCGGAGCTCTTGGACATCTCGGACTTGAGCTTCTCCTCGTAGGTGTTGGAGGCGGCGGTCACGATCTTGACCTCGACGCCCTTCTCCTTCTTGTACGCCTTGGCGATCTCCTTCCACTCCTTGTCGACCTCGGGCTTGAATTGGAGGAAGTAGACCTCGGCAGCGTCACCAGAAGCAGAGGAGCCGGAGCCGGCAGAACCGCCGCAACCCACGAGACCCAGACCAAGAACCGCAGCCGCGGAACCAGCAAAGCCCAGGAACTGCCTTCTGCTCATTTCGTTCTTCATTACAATCCACCCTTTCACACCGTGGCGGCACCCTTTGCCGCCGCCTTCGGAGATTGGCTCGGGGACTTTGCCCCTTTTGCTGATTTGTACGATACGCTATTTGGCTAGTTGTTTGAACAAGTATTACTAGAGCGGTAGAAAAACTTCGGTGAACGGTAATTTCAACTTGATACTTGACAAGTTTTGTATAAACAATTATTTGTTATCGAATGCAGAGAAAAACGCCCGGTCAAGCCGATGCATCGTCGGTTTGACCGGGCGTTTTCTCTTTGAGGGCACGGGTCTCGTCAGGCTGCGAGCTAGCCGACTATCGCTTGGAGTTGACACGGTAGTGGAAGATCTCAGGATGCGTGCGGGCATGCGTCACCTCAAACAAGATGCCCTCCGAGGTGTACGACTGACTCTCCATGACGGCACCGCAGTTGTATTTGCCGAGGTCAAGATAGCTGCAGTCCTCATCGTTGGCGAGCTCGACACTCACCGTACGACGGCTCGCCATCACTTTGACACCGCGCTTGTGCTCCAGATAGCCGTATATAGAATCTGCCGCGATCTCGGGAGTCAGGCCCTTGGCGATCGACGCCAAAAAATAGCCATGGTCCACTTGGCGCGCGTTGCCGTTGAGGCTTCGGACACGCACTACGCGAATCAACTCCTCGCCCACCTTAAAGCCCAGGTGACGAGAGAGTTGCTCGGTGCAAACCAGATGTTCGAAAGACTTAACGTCCGTCGATGCAACGGCATTGTTGCGCTTTGCAAACTCGCCAAACGACTCAACCTCTTCGAGTGCGCCCAACATGTCGGTTTCGCCCTTAAGCCAAATAACGCGCACGCCCTTGCCGTGTATGGGCTGCACAAACATCCCGTCGGCCAGCATGCTCAAAGCGCGGCGGACGGTATTGCGCGTGCAGCCAAATTCCGCGGTCAGCTCGGCTTCGGTTGGCAGCATCTCCTGAAACGCATAGGTCCCATTAATGATGCGCGAGCGTATTTCTCGGTAGATTCCTTCGTATATCGCTTTTGGCATTGTTTCACCTCTACATTATTCATTTCCGGCTAGGCACGATAGCATTTCTTAAAGTTGTTTAAACCGAATATCGGTAAAGCGACAGGATTTAACCGTTGACGGTTTCTGTCATGCCCAAATCGGTTTCGCTCAAAACTGCCGGTACGACAATCGTCTGGTCCTCTACAAAGAATCCATTGTTTAAACGTTTCCCCACGCGCAACGCGCCTCGATATTCGGAAGGCAGAACATGCTGCAAAAAATCCAACGCTTTGGCGGGGCAATGTTCGCGCCCGCCATGCTGTTTTCTATATCAGGCCTCATGGTCGGC
>DBFAHJ010000116.1:0-8035 GCA_048227095.1 Collinsella aerofaciens
TTCCCGCCAAACATTGGTGACTATTGTACGAGCCAATCGCTAAAGTACAACCGAAAAAGCATCGGTTAATACGCACCTGTTCGTTTTCTTAAGACCTTCTTTATGCCGCAGGTACGGTAATACGTTTTTCTCGAACCCTGCAGGGCAAAACGTCCGTTAACAGGAGTGCGCGCGGTCGTCTTTTGTTCGACCGCGCGCACCATTTCTTCGTATTTTCGACGTTAGCCGGTATGCCCCAGAGATTACAGCGTGCCGTAGATGCGGTCGCCGGCGTCGCCCAGGCCGGGAACGATGTAGGCAGCTTCGTTGAGATGGTCGTCGATGGCGCAGGTATAAATATGTACGTCGGGGTCCTTTTCGGTCAGTGACTTGAGGCCCTCGGGGGCCGCGACGATACACAGCATGCGAATATCCTTAACACCGCGCTCGCGCAGGTAGCTGATGGCCATCTCGGCCGAACCGCCCGTGGCGAGCATGGGGTCGACAACCAGGCAGATGCGCTGGTCGATATCCTTGGGCATCTTGCAGTAATACTCATGCGGCTCGTGGGTAACCTCGTCACGCTCCATACCGATGTGGCCCACGCGAGCGGAGGGCACCAGGTCGAGGATGCCGTCGACCATGCCGAGGCCCGCACGCAGGATGGGAACAATGGCGAGCTTCTTGCCGGCAAGCTGCTTAAACATGGCGGTGGTGATGGGAGTCTCGACCTCGACGTCTTCCATGGGCAGGTCGCGCATGGCCTCGTAGCCGTCAAAGAGCGCAAGCTCGCGCACGAGCTGGCGGAACTGGTTGGTGCCGGTGCTCTTGTCGCGCAAGATCGACAGCTTGTGCTGGACGAGCGGATGGTCGACAAGCGTCACGCGGGACGTATCGTAGGTGACGGTCATGGGTTGATTGCCCCTTTCGTTGCGGCCGGAAGATGGCCTTGCTGACAAGACGCCTGGCGACGTTGTTGCCTCGCGCCGTGCATAAGTTTAACGGTTTGTTGTATCGAGCAGCTCGTCGCAACCCTACTGAGCGGTGTTGAGCGAACGCTTGACGGCATCACGCCAACCAGCGAGGTTGCTCTCACGGCGCTCGGCGGACATGTGAGGATGGAAGACTTTGACGATCTGAGCGTTTTGCTCCAGCTCCTCCAAATCCTCCCAATAGCCGACAGCAAGGCCCGCCAAGTACGCGGCGCCAATCGCCGTGGTCTCCACCGTCTCGCACTGCAGCACGGGAATATCCAGCAGATCAGCCTGGAATTGCATGATGAACTCGTTGCGCGAGGCACCGCCATCGACGGACAGGCGCTCAATCGAAAGTCCCACGTCCTGCTCCATGGCGCGTAGCACGTCATAACTCTGGTAGGCCATGGACTCGCAGGCCGCACGCACAATGGTCGCGCGACTCGAGGCGCCGGTCAGGCCGCACACGATACCGCGAGCATGCGGGTCCCACCAGGGAGCGCCCAGGCCTGCGAAGGCGGGGACGAAGTAGCAGCCCTCGTTGTCGTTAATCGAAGTGGCGAGTTGCGCGGACTCGCTCACGCTCGAGATGATGCCCATGTTGTTGCGCAGCCAGTTCATGGTTGAGCCGGCGGCAAAGATAGAACCCTCGAGCGCATAGCTGATCTTGCCGTCCGCGGCGATACCGATCGTGGAGACCAGACCGTTCTTGGATTCGACGATCTCGTCGCCGGTGTTCATGAGCATAAAGCAACCCGTGCCATAGGTGTTTTTGGTCTGGCCGGGATGGAAGCAGCAGTGGCCGAACAGCGACGCCTGCTGGTCGCCCGCCACGCCCATGATGGGTGGCATGTTGGTCATGATGTCGCTCGCGACGCGGCCGTAGTCGCCCGAGCTCCAACGAACCTCGGGCATCATGGAACGCGGGACGTCGAAAAGCGCCAGCAGATCGTCGTCCCAATCGAGCGCATGGATATTAAAGAGCGCGGTGCGGCTGGCATTGGTGTAGTCGGTGGCAAATACCTGACCGCCGGTGAGGTTGTAGATGAGCCAGGTGTCGATGGTGCCGAACATGAGGTCGCCCGCCGCCGCGCTCTCACGCGCACCATCGACGTTGTCGAGGATCCACTGCACCTTGGAGGCCGAGAAATACGGGTCGAGCGTAAGCCCCGTGCGGGAGCGCACCAGCTCTTCTGCGCCCTGCTCGACCAGCTCGTCGATCAGAGGTGCGGTGCGACGGCATTGCCACACGATGGCGTTATAGATGGGTTGGCCGCTTATGCGGTCCCACACCACCGTGGTCTCGCGCTGGTTGGAGATACCGATGGCGGCGATGCGGTCAGAATGGATGCCGCTCTTAAACTGGACCTCCATCATCACGCCGATCTGACTGGCAAGCACCTCCGTGGGATCCTGCTCCACCCAGCCGGGGCGCGGGAAGCTGGTTTTGACGCTACGACGCGCCTGGGCGACGATGCAGCCGTACTCGTCGACGATAGTCGCGAGTACCGAGGTAGTGCCGCAGTCGAGCGCCATGATGTAGGAACCGCCAAAGCTAAACGAGGCGTCTTCCATACCCAGGCTACCTAGATTCAACGACATCGCTTACACCTTTCTATTGCATCGGGTCGGACAGGACCCGCTCGATCTCTGATGCGGGAAGTGCGCCTTGGCGCAGGATCTGGAGCTCGCCGTGCTGAAACGACACGATGGTTGAGGCGTCGCGACACGGGGTCTCACCAGCGTCGACGGCCACATCGACCCCCTCCAGGATGCGCTCCTCCACCGTGACAAAACTTGCCGGCGCGGGCGCGCCATGCGTGTTGGCGCTGGTGCAGGCAAGAGGGCTGCCGCAGGCGCGGATGAGCGCCTGCACCACGGGCGAGGCCGAAGCGCGAAGTGCCACCGTGTCGTCGGCGGCGCGCATAAAGGTCGGCACGCAGGGGGCCGCCTTAACCACGATAGTCAGGGCGCCCGGCCAGCATCGTCGGGCGAGCACGCGGGCCTCGTTAGGGATATCCACGCCATAGCGGTCGAGTGCCTCGGCATCATCGACCAGCCAGGCAACCGTTTGGGTGAGCTCGCGCTGCTTGAGGGTAAAGATACGACGATAGCCGGTGCCGAGTGCGGGGACCGCGGCGCCGTTGACGGTGGCCTGCGGATCGCGCGGCCACGGCAGAGGTTCACTTGTATCTTGTGGAACGGCATCCGAGAAGGCGTTGACCGCCACGGCGACACCGTAGACCGTCTCGGTTGGAATAAGCGCCAGGCCGCCGCGACCGAGTAGCTCGGCCGTGCGCTCGACTGCAAGCCGATGCGGCTCGCGCGCTCCCTCGTATACCCGATAGACCGTCTGCATGTGTATGCCAGCCCCTTACGCTCTGGTGCAAGTTTGTTTACTGTGGGGCATTCTCGCACGAAACGTTCAACCTATTTGCCCAGAGCGCATGTTGGTTTGGTGAGCGGCTCTAGTAGTCGGTGAAAGTGAGGGGGTTATTGGACTGCGACGAACTTCTTTGGCCTGCCGGCGTGGCGTTCTTGGGCGGCGTAGCGCTCGATGCTGTCTATCGTTATCATCCGACGGCCGTCGACAAGTTCAACATCGAGCTTTCCGGCTTTGACCAGCGCGGTAATCCGCGGAGCGGAGACTTTGAGGTCCAGCGCTGCGTCTTTAAATGTTCGGCACGCCGCTTCCCGAGCGTCCTCGTGGTCGATTTCGACTGAAAGGGCCACGACCTCGGCCGAGCGTTCGTACCCTGCCGGAGTCAAACCGTTGTTGAGGTCGTCGGCCAAAAACGCCATCAGTGCCTCGGTGGCATGGGCAATCGCTTCTTCGCGCGTATCGCCATCGGCAAAGGCGCCGGGAATCTGCGGGAAACTGGCGCAGTAACCGTCGTCTTCTTTTATGAGAACGCAGTCATAGGTAAATCGCTGCCTCATTTTGCCTCCAACTACCATTCAGCTTGGCGACGAATACTTGCCCACGTGCCCTTCTTTGGTCGATCACCACCAGAGCCGTTCACGGTGACAACACGGTCACCAGAAACATACTTAGCATGACTACCGACTTGCGCGACCTTCACGAATCCATCGTGCTTGAGTAGGGCAATGATTTCCCGAAAGGTAGGAGGTTGCATGGGCCGACCTCTTTCAGCCGTCCTAATTATAAATTACTTTATAATTTTTGCTAACCAGTTAATAAATATTACTGGCGCTGTTTGGGCTCGGTGACGATGGCTCGGACGATGCGGGGGCGATCGGTGAGGTCATGGACGATACGCACGTCCGAAAGGCCTGCCTGGCGACAGAGCTCGGCCGCGGCATCGAGGGCACCCTCGTAGAGCTCGCAGGCAAACAGGCCGCCGGCGCGCAGCATGTAAGGCGCCGCATTGAGCAGGCGGCGGAAGATATCGAGGCCGTCGGCGCCGCCCTCGAGCGCCAGGTCGGGCTCAAAATCCTTGACCTCGTGCGGCAGCGAGCGCATGACGCCGGTCGGGATGTAAGGTGGGTTGGAGACAAGCACGTCGAAGGTGCCCCACTCTTCGCGGGGAATAGAACTCACCAGGTTGGTGAGACTAAAGGCGACCTCGTCGGACGTGAGGCCAAGCGCATCGCGGTTTTTGGTGGCCAAATCGATAGCGCGCGGCTCGATATCGGTGGCGGTGCAGGTAATGTGGCCGCGGCGCTCCCAGGCAAGGGAGAGCGAAATGCAGCCCGTGCCGCAGCCGACCTCGAGAACGCGGGCGATGCGGGGCTCGGCTGGGGCAGGCGAAGCGGCATCCTGAGCTGAAGCCGTCTCCTGGTCGGCACCCTCGATGGCGATGCCGTATTCGTCGAGCTCGGGCTCGGCGGCTTCCGCGGCTTCGGCTTCTGCTGCCTGCGCGGCGGCTTCCTCGGCCTCGCGGTCGGCCAGCTCCTCGGCATAGGCACGGCTGCCCAGCACATCGCCGCCCAGCGCCGCCTCGTCGGCGGCCGTCAGGTTAGCGGCACGGCGCTCGGCGGTCGCGCGTTCGTCTGCCAGCGCGGCCTCGGCCTTGCGTGCCTCCTCAACCTCATCGTTCCAGGGCAGCTCAACGCGCTGACGGGCGGCAGCCTCGGGGCTCAGCACCTCGGCATCCAGATAATTGAGGACTTCCTCGACGAGCATCTCGGTCTCGGGACGCGGAATGAGCACGCCGGGGGCGCACGTGACGTCGATCATGCGAAACTGCGTGCTGCCGGTGATGTACTGCAGCGGTTCACCTTTAGCGCGACGAACAACGGCCGCGTGCATGGTCTCGAGCTGAGCCGCGTTAAGCGTCTCGTCCATGCGCATATATAGGTCAATGCGCGCCAGGCCCGTGGCGGCGCACAGCAGCCACTCGGCAGAAAGACGGGGGTGCTCCTCGCCGCGCTCGGCCAGGTACTCCTTGGTCCACTCGAGACAACGCTTGATGGTCCAAATCTCGTTTGCCATGGGGCCCTCCCCTCTTAAGCGCCGGACGGCGCGCGAATGTCGGAGCAGATTGTACGCGAGGCCAGCGCTTGGCAAGGGACGATTGAAGGCGATTATCGAGAATCAGCCCAGATTTTTGCACCGAGCTCGCTCAAAGTGTTCATTCGCCGACGTCTAGATTTGCATTCGTCAAGCTTTTGGCAAGGTTGCCCCAAAACTAACCAATATCTAACCAAGAACTTGCCAAATCACTTGACGCGCGACGCATCAAAAATCGCCCCGCGACTTCTTGAACGATTTTTCGAGCATTATTTTCAATAGCAGATGAATGCCGCTAATTTCTTTGAGCAGGTAGCCGACTTCATGGCCATCAAAGCCGATTGAATAACATCTCAAAGCAATGTGCCCAACCTAGTCATTTAAGAACGTCCCCAATGACTACCTCTAAGGCGCCGCAGGTTGAGCATACCGCATCCGGAGCAAGGCAGCGCCGCAGGTAGAGGACGGACAGCGAGCGGGTCGCATTTGAGACAAGGTGACGTGAAACGAAAGGGCGCTGACCTTCTGGTCGCGCCCTTGAAGTTGAACGTCAGATTGTCCAAATGCGGCCCGCGCAGCGTCGGCTGGTCCGCCGTTCGGTAGAACGGCGGAACCTACACAGCCTGTGCCAGCTTCTCGGCTCGCTCGGCGGCGGCGAGGGCCTCGATGACGGTGCCGAGCTGGTCGCCCAGAAGCACGCCGTTGTAGGTGGAGTTGAAGCCGATGCGGTGATCGGTCACACGGTCCTGGGGCTGGTTGTAGGTACGGATCTTCTCGGAACGGTTGCCGTGGCCGATCTGGCTCTGACGCTCGGCACCGAGCTCGGCCTGCTGCTTCTCGAGCTCCATCTCGTACAGACGGGCGCGCAGCATCTGCATGCAGACCTCGCGGTTCTGAATCTGGGAGCGCTGCTCCTGCGACTGCACCACGGTGTTGGTGGGCAGGTGGGTAATGCGCACGGCGGAGTAGGTAGTGTTAACGCACTGACCGCCAGGGCCGGAAGCACAGTAGGTGTCGATGCGCAGATCGGACTGGTTAATCTGGACGTCGATCTCCTCGGCCTCGGGAAGCACGGCGACGGTAGCCGTGGAAGTCTGGATACGGCCCTGGGACTCGGTCTTGGGGACACGCTGGACGCGGTGCACGCCGGACTCGTACTTCATGACGGAGTAGACGCGGTCGCCCTCGACCTTGAACTCGATGGACTTAAAGCCGCCAGCCTCGCTGGGGCTGGAATCGAGCACCGTGGTCTTCCAACCACGCGACTCGCAGAAGCGCTGGTACATCTTGTACAGATCGCCGGCAAAGATGGCGGCCTCGTCGCCACCGGCGGCGGAGCGGATCTCGACGATGGTGTTCTTGTCGTCGTTGGGGTCGCTCGGGATGAGCATGTACTTGATGTCTTCCTCGAGCTGTGGGAGCTTTTCCTCGTTCTCGGAGATGTCCATCTGGAGCATCTCCTTCTCGTCCGCATCGCTGGTGTCGCGGAGCATCTCCTTGGCGGCCTCGATGTCATCGAGCGCGCCGATGTACTCGCGCGAGGCGGCGATGAGGTCGGACTGGTGTGCGTACTCCTTGTTGAGACGCGTGAACTCCTTGATGTCGGAGGCGACGGCCGGGTCGGAGAGCTTCTTCTCGAGCTCCTCGTAGGCCTTAATAATCTTTTCGAGCTTGTCGCGCATGGCGGGACTCCTTTATGTGCGTGAAGGTGAAAATCGGCAGAGTTGATGGGGCGCGCGGCGCCACTGCGGGGGTAAGCCCAGCTAGAACATGTCGATCTTCAGATACATGCGCATCCCTTCGCGTATGGGGTACATAGTTGCGGTCTAACCCATACATGATAGCGTGCGCAGGCATACCTGCATATAACCCGCACGGAATGTAACTCCTTCACCTGCGGTTTGCAGCTTTTCCGGGTGTATTTGGCCTAGATTTGCAGCTTTTCCGGGTCCAGATGGCTGCTTCGTGCAGCTTTTCCGGGCTTCTAGAGCGTGTGGAGCAGGGCGATGAGGAAGCGGATGCCTTGGAGGTAGGCGCGACGGGAACAGGACGCCGCTCATGCGCGAGCAGCTCGAGGACGGGCGCTACAGGAAGACCTGGAAGAAGATAATGGAGCCGGAGTACGAGTTCCATCCGGAGCCGGACGTGCAAACGGCGGGCTAACATAGCCTTTCACCGAAAAGGGCGGGTGGCCGCGCCCTGCGACCACCCGCCCTCAATCAAAGCCCTTCTCGGCCGCCGCAGTTACCGGTTCCGGCGCCGCAGAATCACGCCTGCGGCGATCAGCACCACCGCGCCGCCCGCGATGCCACCCAGGGCCATCGGCGACAAGCTGGTATCGCCCATGTTCGGCAGACCCGGCTTCTCCTCCTTCGACACCGGTGGGTTGGTGGGCGGCTCCGTCGGCGGGTTGACCGGCGGGGTGGTCGGCGGCGTGTACGTGTTCTTGAACACCGGCGCCACGTCACCGTCATAGGTTACCGTCGCCACCAGATGGCCCGCACCGTCGTCCGTCACCGTCACCGTTACCCGGTGCTCGGCCGCGTCGTACGTCACGTTCTTCTGACCGTCGTCCACCTCGGAGATGCTGTAGGCGTACGTCCCGGGC
>DBFAHJ010000117.1:0-8937 GCA_048227095.1 Collinsella aerofaciens
GATTATATAAACGCCCGCTGGCGCGCTGACCCTTTGATACCATGAAACGACAGGTATTTCCTAAGGAGCACATTTGTCTACTAACGCCTCTGGCAGCCCTGTTCTGTCGCTGCTTATTCCCATTTACAATGTTCAGCGCTATCTGCGCGAGTGCCTCGATTCCGCCCTGGCGCAGACGCTCAAGGATATTGAGATCATCTGCATTAACGACGGGTCGACCGACAACTCGCCGGCGATAATCCGCGAGTATATGGAGCGCGATGGGCGCGTCAAGATGATCGACAAGGCCAACAGCGGCTACGGCGACTCGATGAACCACGGTCTGGAGATGGCGCGTGGCAAGTACGTTGGTATCTTGGAGTCCGATGACTTTATGGCGCCCGACGCACTCGAAAAGCTTGTCTCGGCCGCCGATAGCAATAATGCCGACTTTGCGAAGGCGAACTTTGATTTCTACTGGTCTAAGCCCGAGGAGCGCCGTTCGCTGCACGAGATGTTTAAAGCCAAGGACTGTGGCAAGCCAGTGCACCCGAGCGATACGACGCAGTTCTTTAAGCAAAAGCCGTCGATTTGGTCGGCCGTGTACCGTCGCGATTTTCTTGAGCGCAACGGCATTACGTTCCTGCCGACTCCGGGGGCATCCTTTCAGGACACGTCATTTGCCTTTAAGGTGATCGCGTGCGCCGATAAGGCTATTTACCTGCACGATGCCGTGTTGTCGTATCGCCAGGACAACGAGAATTCCTCGGTCAATTCTTCAGCTAAGGTCTTTTGCGTCAATACCGAGTATGCCGAGATTGAGCGTTGGATTCGAGAGGATTATGCCCGCGACCACGCAAGCGGCGATGTCGCGCGCATGCTCAAGTTCAACCAGCTCATTAAGTACGATTCATACATGTGGAACTACGTGCGCCTGGCGCCTAAGTTCTATAAGGAGTTCCTGGTTCAGATGGCTAAGGAATTTCAGGCGGCCTTGGACGCGGGGGAGTTTTTGCTTGACGACCTCAAACCGTGGAAGCGCGCAAATCTCGCTGCCATCCTCAAAGATCCCGAGGGCTGGGTTGACGAGCATCCGAGTTTTGCGACGGATGGTGCCTTGGGGCGTGCTAAGTATTACGCCTCGGTTGGAGGCCCAGGCGTGGTCGCCGCCTTCCTCATCGAATCGCTGAGGGGGTAGGTCGGCATGGGAGAGGCCTCGTGTCCTAAAGTTACCATTGTCGTCCCCGTTTACAACTCTGCACGCTCCATTCAGCGATGCCTCGATTCGCTGTTGGTCCAGTCTGAGTGTTCGATTCAGGTTGTCTGCGTCAACGACGGTTCGACTGATGATTCGTTGAACGTGTTGCGCCAGATCGCGCAGGCCGACGATCGCGTACTGGTGATTGACCAGGAAAACGCGGGTGTCTCGTGTGCTCGAAATGCCGGTATCGATGTCGCCGAGGGCGAGACCGTCTTTTTTGTGGACGCCGACGATTACATCGATGCCCAGACGGTCGAGCGCGTGCTGCATGCCATGGAGTCTGCGGATGCCGAGGCCGCCGTTTTTGGCGGCGTCTGTGAACCTGCCGATGCTGCCCCCAAACGCGTCCAGCAACTCATGAGCCCCAAAGCTGGTACCTTCGGCGCCCGCGATCCTCAACTGCTGTTCCATTCGAATGCGCAGCCCTATGCCTGCCGTGCGGCTTTTTCGCGCGAGCTGCTCAATCGCGAAGGCATTCGCTTCGCCCCCGGTTTGGCTTTGGGCGAGGACGTCGTCTTCCAATTTGCGGCTTATGCGCTTGCCCGCAGGACCGTCGTCATGCCTGACAAGTTCTACCACTACGTGATGGAGAGCGAATCGGCGACGCACGAGTTCAACAGTGCCGAGGCGCGCGCCAAAAAGCTTGACGCCCACATGAAGATGCTCGAGGAGGTCTTGGAAGACTGGGCGGCCTATGGTCTTTTGGACCTGTGTCCCGGCGAGCTGATAACTTGGTTTTTGGACCTAATTGTGTTCGATCTGGCGCGCTTGGATGCCGATGACTTCCATCGCGTGGCGGCTCGCGTCAACATGGACCTCACGACGTTTTTGGGAACGGAGTGGGCGGATATGCCTGCTAAGGGTGCCGTTCGCCGTGTTGCCCACAAGCTCGTTGCGGCGACCTCGGGCGTTTCGATGGCAGACGCCACGCTGTTCTATCTTTCGACTCGCGGTCTCAAAGCCTGCCTGGAGCGCTTTCTATAATTCCAAGCGCTGCCGCCCGCCGCAACTCGGCTGCTAAAATAACCCTGTTACACGCTATTCAACGGGAGGTTCTCTTGCAGAACTCTGATACCCCTAAAGTTTCGCTGCTTGTCCCCATTTGCAATGTCGAGCGCTATCTGCGCGTGTGCCTCGATTCCGCCGTGGCGCAGACGCTCAATGACATCGAGATCATCTGCATCAACGACGGCTCCACCGATAGCTCGCCGGATATCATCCGCGAGTACATGGAGCACGACCCCCGTGTAAAGATGATCGACAAGGCCAACAGCGGCTACGGCGACTCGATGAACCGTGGCCTGGAGATGGCGCGCGGTGAGTACGTGGGCATCCTTGAGTCCGACGACTTTATGTTTGAGGATTCGCTTCAAAAGCTGGTCGCCAAGGCCGATGCTGAGCATGCCGATGCGGTAAAGGGCGACTTTTATCTGTATTGGTCCACGCCCAGCGAGCGACGTGAGCTGTTTGGGATTATCGACGAGCATATGACGGGCGCCGCGTATCGCCCCGTCGATCGCCCGGGCATCTTCTACCGCAAACCTTCCATTTGGTCGGCTATCTATCGGCGCGCGTTCCTCAACGACAATCAGATTCGCTTCCTTCCCACGCCGGGTGCCTCGTATCAGGATGCGGGTTTTAACTTTAAGGTCTGGGCATGCGCCGAGCGTGCTGCGTTTATCGCGGACCCCATTTTGTGCTATCGCCAAGACAACGAGAAGAGCTCCGTTAATTCGCCCAACAAGGTATTTTGCGTGTGCGACGAATACGCCGAGATGCAGCGCTTTTTGGATGAACGCCCCGAGCTTAAGGCTCAGCTTCAGGGTATTTTAATGCGCATGAAGGTCGATACGTACCGTTGGAACGATGAGCGCCTGGTCGATGAACTGCGCGAGCAGTTTTGGAAGAAAGCCTCGTCCGAGCTCAAGGCCGACTGGGATGCCGGTCGCTTTGATCTGTCGCTGTTTGATCCGCGTGGCGAGACCGACTTGCGCCTGATGGTCAAGTCGCCCCGCGCCTATATCGATTCGCGCTTTGACTTTAAGAAGCCGGGCAAGCTCAATACGTTTAAGCATTACTTTAAGATTGGCGGCCTGCCGCTGGTCTGGCGTGTGCTGACGTATCAGTGCACCTACGGCGACAACCCGCACCCCGATGACGTTCCGGCCGCACAGTAGGAGCGAGTGACTATGGCTACCCCCAAGATTTCCGTTGTCGTTCCCATCTATAAAGTGGAGGAGTGCCTGGCCTGGTGCCTGGACTCCCTGCTTGCGCAGGACATGCCCGATTGGGAAGGCGTGCTGGTCAACGATGGCTCGCCGGACGGCTCGCGCGATATTGCGGCTGCCTATTGCGAAAAGGACGCGCGCTTTACGCTGGTCGATAAGGAGAACGGCGGCCTGTCGAGTGCGCGTAATGCAGGCATCGCCGCGTCCACGGCGCCTATCGTTGCGTTTTTGGATTCCGACGACCGATTTACGCCCGATGCATGCCGCGTGATCGTCGATGCCTTTGAGCGCGAGGACTGCGACGTTTTGACCTTTGGCGCGAATCCGTATCCGCTTGAGGCGGGGTATCCGTGGCTTAACTATGTGCTGAGCCCGCGCGATGTGTCGTTTGAAGGCTATAGCTCCGACCTACTGTTTAAGGAAGCATCTCGCCCGTTTGCATGGCGCACCGCCTGCAAGCGTGAGTTTTTGCTGGGCAACGGGATCGTGTTCGACGAAACCGTTAAGTATGGCGAGGACCAGGTCTTCGATTTTGCCGTGTACGGTCGTTCGCACAAGACCGCGCTTATCTCGAACAAGCTGTATGATTACCGCGTGGCGCGCAAGGGTTCGCTCATGGACACCATGCGCTACGACGACGAGACGCGTCTGCTGGAGCACGTGAAGATTTACTCTGCGGTGCTGGCTGACTGGCAGCGCGACGGTCTCGATGCTCAGCATGCCGATGACCTGGCGTACTTCCTGTGTGATCTGGTGCTGTACGATGCGCTAAGGCTGCTGAGTTCGGGCTGCGGCAAGGTGTTTGCTGCCGTCGCCGCGGCGCTTGACGGTTCTGCCGTGGGCAGTGATGCTGCGCTCGCACAATGCGCTCCTTCTGTTGCCGCTATGGTGCGTGCGGCACTTGTCGGTAAGGCGCCTGCTGCTCGTTCGTGCAAAAAGCTCATGTTCGATTACGACGTCTTGAGGTTTGGGCGCCTGGGCGCGTGCAAGCGCATGGCCGCGAATGCTCTGGGAAAGCGAGAGGTGTAGATGAGTATCAAGCGTTTGGCGCTTTGCCGCAGTCAGGGCCGTCTGTTTGTGTTGCTTCGTTTTGTCGGCCAGGATATCGCAGGGCTTATTGAACAGGAGGGTTCCCAGGCCTTTGCTCACGCGACAACCAATGATGTAAGCGTGCCGGCGCTGGCGCTGTCGGTCGATCATGGTCGTATACTGGCGCTTTGTCCCTCCGTTGCCGATTATGAGTGCGAGCTCGTCGTCTTGGTGCTTCCGTTTATGGACGGCTCTACGATTGACATCTCATTTGCGTCCGGCGGTAAAAGGCTGGGCTCTATTCGCCTTGACAGTCGTATTGCCAAGCTGGAATCTAAGATTAACTACAAAGCAAAGCCTGCGATGTGTGCGCTCGTTCGCGATGCGCAACGCGGCGAGTGCTGCGGTCGCTATGAGATCGATGCCGTTCGTTATTTACCGGCAGATGAGGGCGCCGTCTGGCGCTATGAAGTCAAGTGGGCTGGAGACCCCCAGTGCGCCCCTGAGCTCCAGATCTTCGATACGCATATGAACGCGATTGAGGCCACCGTGCATGTGTTTGAGTCGCAGGTCGACGTTCCCCGGCGCAACGGTTGCCGCATCAATAAATCGTATCTGAGTGTTGAGATGCCTCAGGATATACGAGATTTTGTCGCGATCGTGAGCGATCCCACAGAGCGGATCCAAAGCGGGTTTTGCGCCATGGATGGTCGCCTGTACAACGGCATGGTCGACGACAGCTGGAACCGTATGAAGGACGCGCGTGCAGACGACGCAGCTTATCGACGTTGGTTTGAGCAGCATCGCGCAAAGCCGGGCGATTTGGCGTGCCAGCGTGTCGCTTCGGCGGCCTTTGCCTATAGACCGCTCGTGAGCATTGTGGTGCCGTGCTACAAGACTGATCGGGTCTACCTGCGCGAGCTGCTGGAATCGGTGCAAGCCCAGAGCTATGACAACTGGGAATTGCTGCTTATGGACGCCTCGCCCGAATGGGACGCGGTGGCCACCCTTGCGGCAGGTGCCAACGACGAGCGCATCCGTCGCATCGAGCTTCCCGGCAACGGCGGCATTGTGGTCAACACCAACGCAGGTATCGAGCAAGCGACAGGCGACTACATCGCTTTCTTGGACCACGATGACATTCTGGAACCGGACGCGTTATTCCAGTATGTTTCCGCGCTGAACAAGGCGGCCGAGGGCGAGCGTCCCCAGGTCCTGTTCTGTGATGAGGACATGTTCCAGAAAACGGGGGAGTGGGGCCAGCCGGTCTTTAAGACCGTACTCAACGTCGACCTGCTCTATAGCCATAACTGCGTGACGCATTTCCTGATGGTGGAGAAGGCGCTCATCGATCACATTGGTATGTCCCCAGAAGACGTTGCGGGCGCCCAGGACTACGACTTGACGCTTCGCTGCCTTGCAGCCGGCGCGCGCTTTGAGCACGTTGCGCATGTGCTGTATCACTGGCGCGTGCATCCGGGATCGACCGCCGATGGCTCTGCCGATAGCAAGCCGTATGCCATTGAAGCGGGTCGTCTTGCGCTGCAGCGCCACTTTAACGCGCTGGGCGTTCACGGAACGGTCGAGGAGACCGAGACGCCGTTTGTCTACCGCATGCGCCATGCGCTGCCGGAGCCTGCGCCGCTGGTGAGCATTGTGATCCCCACCAAGGATCACATTGAGACGCTCGATGCCTGTGTGATGTCGATCGCCCAGAAGGCCACGTATACCAATTACGAGATCGTCTTGGTGGAGAACAACAGTGAAGCCCCGGAGGCGTTTGCGTATTACGAAACCCTGCCAGAGCGCGTGGCTGCAGCATCCGAAGGCAAGGGCATCGCGCGCGTTGTGTACTGGCCGGGCGAGTTCAATTACTCTCAGATCATCAATTTTGGTGTGAAGCACGCCAAGGGTGACTACCTGCTGCTGCTGAACAACGATACCGAGGTCATAAGCCCGGACTTTATCGAAGAGATGATGGGCTATCTGCAGCGTCCCGATGCGGGCGTGGTGGGCGCCAAACTCTACTTTGCCGATCATCTGGTGCAGCATGCCGGCATTTTGATTGGCGTGCGTGGCGCACTTGCCCATGCCAACCAGGACTTCTCGGCAAAGCGCGAGGGCTATCTTGCCCGTGCCGTGCGCCCGGGCAACTTTAGCGCCGTGACGGGTGCCTGCCAGATGGTGCGACGCGACGTATTTGAGCGCGTCGGCGGCTACAACGAGGAATTCGCCGTCGGTTTTAACGACGCAGACTTTTGCCTGCGCGTGTGGGAGGCGGGTTACCGCACCATCTTTACGCCCTATGCCGAGCTGTACCACTACGAGTTCACCTCGCGCGGCAGGGAAGAGGCCAACGAGGAAAAGCTGCGCCGCTGGAAGCGTGAGCAGGCGCTGTTCATGCAGCACTGGCCTGAGTTCTTCCTCGATGGCGACCCGTGGCTCGGACCAAACCTATCCTCCGACAGTGAGTACTTCTCGTTTTAGTGCGAAGTAATGCCAAGGTCCGGCAAAGTATCCTCCAGAGCTGCAAGAGCGGTGGGGTTCAGGTACTCCTCGTTCAAGCAGCTCTTGTCATATCGAAAACGTGTGTCTCGTGAGCATTCGATGAGTTCTGCAGTAAAGAACTTCTCCCAGCTAAAGAACTTTGAGCTTTCGATATGTTCAGCGGGGTTAAGCAGCATGTCCTTAATGTGTTTGCTGTTGAATAATCCCGACTTCAACACGAGCCATTCAAACGATTCCGGTAGGAATAGCTTGATGTTCTTTCGGCGCAATAGAGCAGCTGCTTCCGCAATTTCTGGTCCAAAGGCGGCACCGTCGGCAATCACGAGGATGTCGTTTTCCGGTGCGTCCATAATGCAGTTGCAAATATTTGATTTGCCTCCCGCGCTGATGCATTTAATGCTGCTCTTTTTGCATAGCAAACTGAAGAATTCGTAGCCCGAATTTGTGTCCTCGACAATGACAAGCTCGGGCCTCTCGCCTCTAAAATCAGTATCACCGTAAATACGATATGTAGAGGTGTAGACACGAGAGTAAACGGGATACTTCGTTGTGGTTCGGTTGGTGTTCTTAAGACCGTAGATTTCATCAACGCTATAGGGCAGTTGGCGCAGTGACTCTCTGGCGACAATTACGTAGTAGTTTGAGCTACGCTTTGCTTCATGGGCAAATTCTCTTGATCGAACAAAAGTATTGCCCTCATCAATAAAAACAATACTGCTGGAAATCTCTTGGAGATCTCTACGCCAATATTTTCCAGATATTGTTTTACAGGGCACTTTGCAACTTACTGTTACGCCGCTTTGTGCCCCAAGCTCTTCGTGAGCTGCCACCATATCAAGCAGAGTTGTCTTGCCTGTAGCACTGTTACCTTGGATGATGGTCAGATTTCTATTGATGGTCAGTTTAAACTGAACCCGGTTATTTTGAATAATTACCTTGTATGATCCGCGCATCAGGAGTTCTCCCTTAGGCATTTTCCAGCTATGGGGACAAGGTCAAACATTGTGTGGACTATATCGCCCGTATTTGCAATGGTTACCGTGAATTTGCCGTTTCCAAAATCCATTATGTGGTAGAGATTGATTGTTAGATCCTTTTGCGCGGCGATCCTCAGAATCCAGTAGGCGCAATTATCACCGCAATTTGAGGCGTTATATATATTCTGCGGCATAAAGTACATAAGCAGTAGCGTTTTGGTGCCGCTGGATAGTTTCTCGGGAGGAATGATGCCTAGAATCTTGGTATCGATTGCATTGGGGCCTACCACGGTGCCTTTGTCGATGGATTTTATGACCCTTTGGGCAAAGGAGTCTTGAAACCACTGGGGCGAATATACGTTATCGAAGTAAACGGACGTGTTGTAGATAACGTTTTCCATATCACCATAGTGAATTGTTAGCACGTCAGCTCCTTCGGCTTGCTGATTTGGCATCTAGTGAGATTGATTATATCGCAGCACATGAGGCGGGCGTTATCGGCCCGCGGTAGATGTGATTGATGACCAAGGTTTGTATTTTGTTGCTTTATTATTCAGTTCACTCGTTTAATCAGTTCGCTCATGCGCTAAGTTTGCCTTAGAAGCTATTTAGCGTAACGGTTGAGGTGTGGCGACTCATATTTAAATTGCAGTCACAAAGACACCTTTTATCGATTTCCCGTTGAAATACTGAATTGATAGTTTAAAAATAACTTAAGAGAGCCTTAAATCTCGGAAAAAGGATGTCGTATGAAAAACCTTCGAGAAAGATGGCACGGACTAACAGTGCTGGGAGTTGTTGCATTTGCTGCTGCCTGCATGACGGTTGCCCCGGCGCCCTCATTTGCTGATATTGCTGGCGGTGGCGGAGGCGGTGGACCGATTACGGAATGGTGTTCCGACGGTCGTCCGAAGACTGGACTCGTTCGGTGCGAGGACGGCAACCTTCGCTATTT
>DBFAHJ010000118.1:0-4605 GCA_048227095.1 Collinsella aerofaciens
ACGCGTGCCGAGGATGAGCATGTACTCTTCGTTCTCCTCATCCCAAAGCACAAAGGGATCGCGCCAGTTGCGGTCATCGTAACCCTCCTGGGGCGGAAGCAGCGTCTCGGCGATGTTCTTCTCCCACTTGACGGCGTCGTCGCTCGTCGCGTGAAGAAGAACCTGCTTCATCAAACGTGCGCGGACCTTATCGCGATTGCAACCAGTGTAGAGCGCATGGTACTTGTCGCCCACCTTAAACACCGTGCCGGCATAAATGTACTGGTCGACTTCCTCGTCGCCGCCGCGCTCAAGGCTCTCGCCAAAGTCCTTGTAGTTGACGAAATCCTTGGTCGTAGCGAGTGCCCAGCCAAACGGCTCTCCGAAAGGTTCGGGGTTACGCGTGTCACGCTGATGATAGAGATAGAACGTGCCGTCCTCGCCGTACGGCATGATGTCGCCTACCCAAATTCCCTCAGGCTGGTAATACACCTTGTGCATCCGAGACTTCCTTTCCACGACATACTAACTCGGTACAATGGCAAGATATGTCAATCGTTTTCATATGTCAAACGTTTTCACACCAATACGTCTTTTCGCAGTTCCAGTCGTCGGCAAACGGTTGACATATGCCGGTGAACGGTCATCAGAGGCGTTTGAGGAATTCTTTTGGCACGGGATGAACTACGCGGTTTTGCCCTCAATGAGTTCAACGGGGAGCTTGATATTCGATTCGGGATTATCGCCGTTAATAAGAGCGATGATGGATTGCGCCGCGAGCTCTCCGATGCGATCGATATCTTGACGTACGGTTGTTAAGTCAGGCATAAACGTCATAGTTCGGCGGGCACCATCCGCGCCCACGACCTTAATATCGTCTGGAGCGCTCAAGCCGCGCTGCTTCATCACGTTGAGACAGATGGCCGCCATCGTATCGTCTCCCGCAAAGATGCCGTCAATATCGGGGTTCTCATCGAGGATCTTCGCAACGACCGCGCCCTTTTCGTCGTCGGGCTTAACGAACTCAACCTCACGGACAAGCGCGGACAAACCGGCCTGCTCAACAACATCGAGGTAGGCATCGGTACGCTTATTGGCAGGCATGCGCATGCGGCTATTGCTGCGCAGGCACAGGATACGCCTGCAGCCGTCATCAATCAGACGGCGCGTGGCGAGCTCGCCGATGCCATAGCTGTCACTTGCAATCTGGACAGAGCCCTCGCCGAGATCGCAGTCGATGCCAACCAGGCTCAAGCCCATCTCGGCATATGCCTCGGCACCGATATTGAGGGAGTTGACGATGACACCGTCGACCATATTGCGGCGGAGCATGTCAATATAGGAACGCTCAAGATCGGGTCGATTGGCGCTGTTGCACAGCAACATCTTAAAGCCGTTTTCCGCTAACGTGCGCTCGACCGCCTGCACAACCTGAGCATGGAACGGGCTGCTCACAAAGGGAACGATCATACCGATAAGATTCAGGCGACCGTTGAGCATGGCACGGGCGATATCGTTGGGCGTATAGTTGATGCGCTCCATCGCGGCATGGACCTTATCGCGGGTCTCTTGGCTAATATAGCCGCGATTATTAAGCACGCGAGATACCGTAGTAGGCGAAACCCCCGCCACCGCTGCAACTTCCTTGATGCCAGGCTTAGCAGAATCCTTAGAACGAGCGCCCTCGCGAGCCATAGCACCCTCCCCCATCAACATGTCAAACGTTTACATACGAACAAAGCATACCCCAACAACAGCGGGAAGACGGTAACAGCACAAGTAAGTAAACGACTCATCCAAATAATTAGGAGAGTTCCGCCTAAAGGGTGACTACACAGGACCCCCGCCGGGCCGCTTTGGGTTACTTTCCAAAACATTTCCGCAGGATGCAAAGGGCTCCGCCGCGCGAAGCGCGCAGCGGAGCCCTTTGCATGTCCGAGGACGTTTTGGAAAGTAACCCAAAGCGGCCCGGCGATCCTGCGGGAGTTAAACCCCTTTAGAACTTGTCGTGGAAGGTACGCGAAATGACCTCGTCCTGCTGCTCCTTGGTGAGCGTGTGGAAGTTCACGGCATAGCCGGAAACGCGGATGGTCAGCTGCGGGTACTTCTCGGGGTGAGCCTGAGCGTCAAGCAGCGTCTCACGGTTGAAGACGTTGATGTTCAGGTGGTGGCCACCCTTCTCGGCGTAAGCGTCGAGCATGTGGACCAGGTTATCGGCCTGAGTCTCGGAAACTTCAGAAACCTTCATAATGTGTCTCCTTCGATCGATAGGCGCCGGCCGAAACCGGCGCGCTAATCAGTAATCGTTATTGTTAGTATAGCACTAACAATAGTTACTCGCCCAGCTGATCAAGGTCGATATCGCCAAAGAACACCTGGTCCTCCTTGCCGAGCGCACCCGGGATGATGGAGAAGGTGTTGGAGATGCCGTCCTGAGCATCGCGGAACGGGAGCTTGGAAACCGAAGACAGCGAAGCGATGGCGCCGTGGCTATCGCGCTTGTGCATGGGGTTAGCACCCGGGGCGAACGGCTGGCCAGCCTTGCGGCCGTCGGGCGTGGAGCCGGTCTTCTTACCGTACACGACGTTGGAGGTAATGGTCAGAACCGAGGTCGTGGGCACGGAATTGCGGTAGGTGTCGTTCATGCGGATGTACTCCATGAACTGGTGCACAACGTCGTGAGCGATCTGGTCGACGCGGTCGTCGTCATTACCGTACTTGGGGAACTCGCCCTCGGTCTCGAAGTCGACGATGATGCCGTTCTCATCACGGACGGGGTGGACCTTAGCGTACTTGATGGCGGACAGGGAGTCAGCCACGACGGAAAGGCCAGCGATGCCCGTAGCGAACCAGCGGTGCACGTGCTTGTCGTGCAGAGCCATCTGGATGCGCTCGTAGCAATACTTGTCGTGCATGTAGTGAATGATGTTCAGCGAGTTGACGTACACGCCAGCGAGCCACTTCATCATGTCGTTGTACTTGGCCACAACGTCGTCGTAATCGAGCGTATCGCCCTCGACGGCGCGATACTTGGGGCCGACCTGCTTCTTGGAGACCTCGTCAACACCGCCGTTGAGTGCGTACAGCAGGCACTTGGCCAGGTTGGCGCGGGCGCCGAAGAACTGCATCTCCTTGCCAATGCGCATGGAGGACACGCAGCAGGCAATGCCATAGTCGTCGCCGTGGTAAACGCGCATGAGGTCGTCGTTCTCGTACTGGATCGAGGAGCTGGCGACAGAAGTCTTGGCGCAGAACTTCTTGAAGTTCTCGGGCAGACGGGTCGACCACAGAACGGTCATGTTGGGCTCGGGGCTGGTGCCCATGTTCTCGAGCGTGTGCAGGTAGCGGTAGCTCATCTTGGTAACGAGCGTACGGCCGTCAACACCCATGCCGCCGATGGACTCGGTGACCCACTGCGGGTCGCCGGTGAACAGGGCCTGGTACTCGGGGGTACGGGCGAACTTGACCATGCGGAGCTTCATGATGAAGTGATCCACGAACTCCTGGATCTGCTCCTCGGTGAAGGTACCGTTGGCAAGGTCGCGCTCAGCATAGATGTCGATGAACGTAGAGGTACGGCCGATGGACATAGCGGCGCCGTTCTGCTCCTTGACGGCAGCAAGGTAGGCGAAGTACATCCACTGGATGGCCTCCTGCGTGTTGGTAGCAGGGTTGGAAATATCGAAACCATAGGTCTCGGCCATCATCTTGAGCTCGCCGAGGGCGCGGATCTGCTCCTGCAGCTCCTCGCGATCGCGGATGTTGTCGGCGGTCATGACCGTCGGAGTGGAAGCCTTCTGGGCCTCCTTGTCCTTGATCAGGTAGTCGACGCCGTACAGGGCAACACGACGGTAGTCGCCGATGATGCGGCCGCGGCCATAGCCATCGGGCAGACCGGTGATGATGTGAGCCGAGCGGCAAGCACGCATCTCGGGGGTGTAAACATCGAAGACGCCAGCGTTGTGGGTCTTGCGCTCGAAGGTGTAGCGCTCGACAACGTTCTCGTCGACCTTGTAGCCGTGCTGGCTGGCAGCCTGGCAAGCGATGCGGATACCACCGTTGACGTGCAGCGCGCGCTTGAGCGGCTTGTCGGTCTGGAGGCCAACAATGGTCTCCTTGTCGCGATGGGCATTATCGATGTAGCCAGCGGGGTGGCTCACGATACCCGTGACGATCTTGGTGTCCATATCGAGGACACCACCCTGCTCGCGCTCCTTAAGCAGCAGGTCGAGAACCTCGCCCCACAGCTCCTTGGTACGCTCGGTCGGACCTACGAGGAACGACTCATCGCCCTCGTAGGGGGTGTAGTTCTTCTGGATGAAGTCTCGGACGTCAACCTCTCCCGTCCAGATACCTTCCTTGAAGCCTTCCCATGCCTCCTGCATTGTGTAACCACGCTCCTAGTTACGTGTAATGCGGCGCTCTCTCACACCGCTGCTTATTGAATTCTTGAATGTTCGGCTTGCACTACCGGCTTCTTCCGTTCTTCACCACACGTTGGTGCAGGAAAAACGTTTGTCCACCTTGGAACTACAACCCAAAACCCAAGATTTCACCCGTCTGAGAAGGATAACATAGCCACCCTCTCCATCTGGGCTGTTATATGTTTCTTTTTTTATATCATAA
>DBFAHJ010000119.1:0-2522 GCA_048227095.1 Collinsella aerofaciens
CCGGGGTCATTCCCTTTAGGCGGACCTGGTACCGGCCGGTGTTCCAGTAGTCTATGTATTCTTCCAGCTCAGCCTTGAACGCCTCAAACGATTCGAACCTCCTGCCGCGGTAGAACTCGTCCTTCATGTGCCCGAAGAAGCTGTGTTTTGTCAATAGCCGGTTTCGGGATTCCCCATCAGTTCTTTTCGCCTGTCACCACGTAACTTTTTCGGGTTTCATCAAGGAAGACGTCACCGCCCCTTTCCTGTATTGCCTAACATCAAGGACTCTTCGACCCTTCTGCTGTTACCCCCGAACTCGATCAGGCGGCCATGGTGGATTATCCTGTCCACCGCCGCAGCCGCAAGCTTGTCGTCGGCAAGCACTGCTCCCCATCTGGAGAACTCGATGTTGGTCGTCACTATCAAGCTTCTCGCCTCGTAGCTCATCGACATGACCTGGAAGAGCAGCTTCGCACCTTTGGAGTCGAGGGGGATGTAGCCGAACTCGTCCAAGATCACCAGGTCCGCCTTCGCTATGTCTGCATATACGGCATCAAGGCGACCGTCCTCCTGGGCCTTTTGGAGCGTCAGCACGAGCTGGGCGCATGAGAAGCAGCGCACCATTTTGCCCGCGCCGATGCACAGCACGCCCAGCGCGATGGCCAGATGGGTCTTTCCGCGGCCGGTCTGGCCGTAGAAGACATAGTCTTGGGCAGACTCGACCCACTGGAGGGATCTCATGTCAGCCGTATCATGCCCCTCCGGCATCTTGACGTCGGTGAAGTCGAAGTCCTCGATTGATTTCACCGCCGGGAACGCCGCCTTGCGCAGTAGACGACTCTTCCTGTTGGCCTCGCGCACGGAGAGCTCATGGTCCACGAGTCCCGCGACCGCATCCAGCTGACGGGGCGTGGCCCGCTCCAGGAACCAGCCGACGGTGTCGTTGGACAGGCACAGCCTCCTCGCTCCTTCTCGGATCCGGTTTTCCACAGCCGCTCTTTCAGTTGCTTTAGGCACCATGGCTGCCTCCCGTCATCGAGAAAGCCGCATCGTAGGCAGCGAAGTCCACTTTCTCCTCGTAGCCGATCACGTCCCGACCGTTGCATATGCCGGATGCGACGAGCAGCACAGAGGCCCTGTCCGGCGATGGCCCGAGCGCGGATGCCCGCTCCATGGCGGCCACCATGGGACCGTAGCCGCTCTCGGCGGCGGCATCCCTCATGATGCGCAACGCGGACCTGCGCTGCTCTTCGTCCATCGCGTCCATCCACGCCCTGAGGTCGTCGGGCAGCGTCGCGCGCACGCGGGAGTTGGGCCAGCCCGCGGGCTTCCTGCACAGAAGCGGCAGCTGGCTCGCAGGCTCCACGGTCTCGGTCGGCCTCTCTCCCCAGGCTCTCTCGTGGACAACGACGAGCGCGCCCTGCTCGTCGTAGATCTCCACGTCGAAGGCGCCTTTGCCGACGATGAGCTCGGCACCGCCCAGCTCGGGCGCCGAAGAATAACGGTGACGGCCGTCCAGCGTGATGTTGCCGTACTTGTCGGCGCGCATCCTCTTGAAGCTCATCGCCCTGAACTCGGCCGCGGGCAGGTCGAGCAGCGCGAACGCGTCCTCGCAGAACAGCTGGCGCTCGCTTTCCCCTTTCGCATAGTGGGGCTTGTCCGAGCGGGCCATGCAGCGCGCGAGGAGCTTCTCGTTGAACGTCCTCAGGTTCCATATCTGGGGAAGCGGGACGAACAGCTCGCGCCTGATCGCGCCCACCTTGTTCTCGACCGCGCCCTTCTCATGTCCCGCGTTGGGGTTGCAGAACACGTAATCGAACCCGAAGTGAGCGGCGAAGCGGCCGAAGAGCTCCGATGTGCTTATCTCCTTGCAGACCCGGCGCCCTACGCCCGTGGCGTTGTCGAAGATGATGCGCCTGGGCACACCGCCGACGTAGCCGAACACGGCGAGCAGCCCCTCGCAGACGCATTCGGCGGTCTCGCCGTAAAACACCTGCGCGAGGCCCACGTTGGAGAAGGGGAAGTCGCAGACAAGATAATGGAGGCGGGTGCGCACGTCGCGCAGGTAGAAGTCGGCCTGTCCGAAGTCCACCTGCATGTCGGCCGGTATGGCCACTTGGTCGAGGAAGCACTCTGAGGGTCTGCGGTGATCCTCCTTCCATCGTTTGACGTAGCGCTGAACCGTGTTGTACGACAGGTCGGCCCCGTGCTCCTCGCGCAGCCTTTGCCAGATGCGCTTGGCGGTATGGCGCTGCTTGTGCCAGTTGCCCTGGTCTTCCTCGAGCCAGCCGTCGACGATGCCCGCGTATCGATCCATCACAGACGGCCGCTTCTCCTTCACCGGCAATGACGGTGACATGTCGCGGGGTCTTAGATACTTGCGAACCGTGGGCTCCGAAACGCCTGCATTCCTTGCGATGGATGCGATGGACTCGCCCTCCATGCGCAGTCTTCGTATATCCTGAACAACGGACATGCTGATCATTCCTTCCGACCTCCTTTGGACGATTACCTAGGCAAATCCAAAGTAGATCAATCGC
>DBFAHJ010000120.1:0-8247 GCA_048227095.1 Collinsella aerofaciens
GACAAACGCGTTGACGGCAAAGGAATAATGCTGGCAGCTCACACTAAAGTGCGGCACCTGCTCGGATGCGCCCTTGTACTTGCCCTCGAGCAGGTCGGCCTGGTCGAGTACCTGGCGCGCATAGCCCAAGAAGGTCTCGCCTTCCTCGGACACAATGACGCCCTTGTTGGTGCGCTCAAAGATGTGCACACCCATCTCGTTTTCGAGATCGCGAATCGACGCGGTAATCGAAGGCTGCGACACAAAGAGACGGCGCGAGGCTTCGGTAATGCTGCCGCATTCGGCAACTTTGACGACATATCTGAGCTGCTGGAGCTTCATGGCTGTCTCCTTAGCTGTTCGCGAAATTCGCGTCGGCTGCACCCTCCTGACGCATAAACGGCGGCATCTCCCCCGTCGCGGCGCAGGCGGCAATCTGATGCAGAGCCCCGGCGACCGCATCATCTGCCGCGGCGCCGATATGCCAGCGCGCGGCAGCCGTGACGGCCTCATTGGCATTGGCGACTGCAACGGAGTTGGGAACGGCATCGATCATGGGCAGATCGTTATCGGAATCGCCAAATACGGCCACCTCGTCGGGCGTCAGGCCCAAGGCGCGCGCCAGCTCCAGCGCAGCGCAGCCCTTGTCCCAACCATCCGGAAGGATGTCGAACAGGCGCACTCGGTTGTTGGGAAACACAAGCGAGAGTTCGGGCACCTCAACGGCAACGCGCTCGCGTAGCTCCGCGAGCTCCTCACGCGAACGGGCACTCCAGATATTCGCCTTAAACACCGGCGCGCCATCGACGACGGGACGACACGGGGCCTCTTCGCCTTTGAGCCACGCATTGCCGCCCGACTCCATAGCGCGACGCACACGCTCGGGATTGCTCGTCACGCAATAGGCATCGTTGCCCCAAAAGTCATCGCCCAGGCTGTAGACTTTTAGAAATGTATCGTCGGTCTCTTGCTCCAGATAGTCAGCCAAACGCATCAGAGCATCGTTGTCGATTGCGCGCGAAGCGACTACTTCGCCGTCGACAAACATCACCTGGCCGTTACAGAACGCACCGGTCGAAAAACACTCGGAACGGTTTTTGAACATCCAGCCCATCGCGGACGGCTGACGACCCGAAACCGGCCCAAAGTGCAGACCCGCCGCCTGCATGGCATGAATACCCTCAATGGCGTAGTCGCTGGCGCCGTCATGCCCGGCTGGAATCAGTGTATCGTCCATATCGGTCAGCACAAGTTTAATCATAAGGCCCCCATTCGTATCGGTCCTACCTATTGTAACGACCTGCCAAAATAAACCTGTCCCTTTTTGGCAGGTGCGCTAGTATAGGGAACAACAGATTCGATGCGGGAGTGCCGGCGGTGCAAACCACAAGGCTGAGAGGGCAATGGGCCCAATCCTTTGAACCTGTCAGTTAATGCTGGCGTAGGGAGCATGCCGCCTTTACAGGGGCGCTGTCTATGCACAGCGCCCCTTTTCTATGCCAAGGAGGCATGTGCAGTGATTGATTCGGAACAGCTTAAGCAAAATGTGGTCAAGGCCGTGGAGGAGATTCGCGCCACCAATCCGATGGCAGGCTCCATCACCAACACGGTGACGATCGACTTTGTCGCCAACGCGCAGCTCGCCGTGGGCGGATCGGCCGCCATGGTCTATCTGCCCGACGAGGGCGAGGCGCTCGTTGCCGGCGGCGGCGCCATCTATCTCAACATGGGCACGCTCTTCCCCATCTACGAGCAGACGATTCCCCGCGCGGCGAAGGCGGCACACGACGCCGGCAAGCCCTGGGTGCTCGATCCGGTGGGCCTGGGCATCGGTAGTCTGCGCACCCAGTTGGTAAACGAGCTCAAGCAGTATAAGCCCGCCATCGTGCGCGGCAACGCCTCCGAGATCATCGCGCTCGCTGGCCTATGGGGTCTTGAGGGCGAGGCGGCCGATCTGAACCGCGTACGCGGTGTCGATACCACCGACACGGTAGACGCCGCCCGCAATGCCGCGGTGGCGCTCGCCCGCTACACCGGTGGCGCCGTAGTCGTCTCGGGCGAAGTCGACCTGATCACCGACGGCACGACCGTGGCCAAGTCCCACGGCGGCAGCCCGCTCATGTCCAAGATCACCGGCTGCGGCTGCTCGCAGGGCGGCGTGCTGGCCGTGTATGCCTGCGCCGCCGATCCGTTTACGGCAGCCGTCTGCGGTACCGCCGTCTACAACGTCGCTGGCACGCGTGCTGCCGCCGTCGCCGATGCCCCGGCGAGCTTTAAGGTCGCCTTTATCGATGAGCTCTACCGCGCGACCGCCCAAGACATCGCCGATAACCGACTCGAGCTCGAGGAGGCATAGGCCATGTCCGAGCCCACAACCAATACCGGCATGAACACGCTCGTCGCCGTGGCCATCGCCCCGTGCGGCACCGGCGATGAGCTCTCCGCCGAGGTCGCCGAGGTCGTGCGCGTCATACGCGAGAGCGGCCTTCCCAACCGCACCACCTCGATGTTCACCGAGATCGAGGGCGACTGGGACGAGGTCATGCAGGTCGTGCGCGACGCAACCTTTGTGTTGGCGAGCAAGGGCATCCGCACCGAAGTCGTGCTCAAAGCCGATATCCGGCCCGGATTTACCGGCACCATGACCGGCAAGCTCGAGCGCATGGAAGCACAGATCAAGAAGCAGGAGGAAGCACGATGAGCATCCGCGACAACCTTGATATCTCGGCCTATCTGGTACTCGGCCCCGAAAACACGCTCGGGCGCCCCGTGGGCGATGTGGTGGCCCAGGCGCTCGACGCCGGCTTTACCTGCATCCAGGTGCGCTCCAAGGTGGCAAGCGCCCGCGAGATCATCGCGCTGACCGGCGATGCCGCGCAGGCAATCGCTCAGGCCGGCAAGACCGGTCAGGTCGCCTTGCTGATCGACGACCGTCTGGACTGTGTGCTTGCCGCACGCGAGCAGGGTATTGCTGTCGACGGCGTGCACGTGGGCCAAAGCGATATTCCCGTCGAGGTCTGTCGCAAGCTGCTGGGCCCCGACGCCATCGTGGGCCTTTCGGCCCGTTGTGAGGAGATGCTCGAGTACGTCAAGACCGCCGACATGAGCCTAGTCGACTACCTGGGCATCGGCCCACTCCACGAGACCGAGACTAAGCGCGACTGCGGACGCGCAGCCGACGGCTCTATCATCACCAAGAGCTTTGAGGACCTGGCCGCCCTCCATGCGGCAAGCCCCGTGCCCATCGTGGTGGGCGGCGGCGTCAAGACGGCCGACCTGCCGCAGCTCAAAGCCACCGGCGTCGCTGGCTTCTTTGTGGTGAGCGCTGTCTGCAGTGCCGACGACCCCTACGCCGCGGCCAAGGAGCTTGTCGACACCTGGCAGCAGGCATAGGCATAGGCCGAGCAGCTGATTCGCAGTCTCATATCTTCAGCAATGGAAAACGCATCCCAGTTTGGACCTCCATTCCGGGATGCGCTTTCCACATGCGACCCTTACCCCGCCAGATACGCTTCCAACGCCGGCAAGGTTGCCTCCGCATCGCGGCGACCAATCTGATAGATGCGCTCGAGCTCATCGGGCTCGCGGCACAGCGACGGCACTTTCACCGATTCGCTCGGACGCACCACAAAGATATCGCCGGCGGCCTCACGACGTGCCAGGTCATCGAGCGTGGCATTGTAGACCTCATGCCGATGCTCGAGCGCTGCGACAAACTCCGGATAGTGATGGAACACGCGACGCAGCATGGGCATCACGCTGTTGGGCTGCTTCACAAAGCCCGCCGGCTGCGTGAGCACCACGATATTGCGGTCATACCCCTGCGCAAACAGCCATGCACTGGGAATAGAATCAGCAACGCCACCATCCAGATACTTATGCCCGTCAATAGCAACGGGACGCGTCGCCACAGGAATAGCAGACGACGCCCGGATCCACTCGATATCGTGCTCATCGCCATAGGGCAGGTCGTGGTAGACGGCCTTGCCCGTCTCGATATCGGTACAAACGCACGTAAACCGCATGGGGCAGGCGCGATATGTCTCCAAATCGATGGGATCGCGCTCGATGGGCACCTCGTGATAGGCAAAATCGGCATTGAACATATCGCCGGTCCGCAGCCAGCTTGCTACACCCGCATAGCGCTTATCGGCACAATAGGCCTTGTTATAGCGAATGGCGCGGCCGATCTGGCGCGATTTAAAGTTGTAGCCAAACGCCGCGCCCGCCGAGACACCCACCATATGGTCGCAAGTTAAGCCGTGCTCCATCCAAACGTCGAGCACGCCCGCCGTATACATACCGCGGTAGCCGCCTCCCTCGAGTGCCAGCCCCACCGTGCGCGTCGTATTTGACTGTGCCATGCGACCATCTCCGTCCCCGCAAATTCAAACGGAACAAGTATACCCGTCAACATATATCGTCTCAGTCGCATTTTCATCGAACATCGCATCGTCGCGCCACCGCCTGTCGAACAATAGCCGCCCACAGCATGTGCACCCATATATAATTGTGTGCTGTTGTTTACACTACTCAGCTGTTATCAACAGCGAACATTAGCCGACAAATTAACTCAACAACGCAGCAAGGCGGGGGCCTGGATACACGCAAAACGCCGAGCAACGACGCGTGTACACAACAAACTCGCCCGACGCAATCCGCCCCGACCTCAGAAAGCCGCTTAGAACATGGATACTGTCAGCAATTACACCGAAACGCTCGAAAAGACCGTCCGTGACCTTCTCGAGCGGCAGGAGGATCTGATCAGGACTGCCTTTACCGACCAGCTTACTGGGCTTGGCAACCGTGGCGGCTTTGCCCGTTCCCTCGAGGAGCTCTGGGAGCAGGACGCCCCCGTTACCATGGCGTTCATCGATATCGACAATCTCAAGCACTGCAACGACGTCTTTGGGCATGACGAGGGCAACCGCTATATCTTGCAGGTAAGTCTCTATCTTAAGCTGTATATGAAGGTGGGCGAAGCGGCGTTTCGCATAGGCGGCGACGAGTTTGCCATCCTATCTACGATTGCAACCGAGGACGACCTCGCCGAACGTCTGAAACACTGCCGAACGGTTCTGCTCAAAAACAACGATTCCGAGATGCCCCGCTCGTTTAGCTACGGAGTGTCACATGCCGACCCCGCCCTGGGCGAAGCTTCCAATCGCATGACGCTCGATGCCGACCATCGCATGTACGACTACAAGCTACGTCATGCCATGCACCTCGATCGACGCAATATCACGCAAGTTCACGCCGACGACTTCGAAATAAGCGATCGTGTTTTTGACGCCTTTTCGATGCTCAACGAGGGCCGTTATTTCTTTATCGAGAACTTGGACAAACATCGCACCCTTTGGTCACAAGGTGCCTTGCGCGATCTTGGCCTTCCCTCGGAGCACATAGACAACTGTCGCGATTACTGGAAAACGCGCGTCCATCCCGACGACCTTGAGGCCTGCATCAACGACATCGACCAAGTCTACAACGGCACCAAGCACCGTCGCGTCATGCAGTATCGTGTGCGCAACGCCGTCGGAGACTACGTCCTTTGCCGTGCTCGCGGGTTTCGTATCGACGGCGACGGAAATGTCCCCTCGCTCTATGTCGGCGAGCTCGTCAACCACTCACTTGCCGAAACCGTCGACGCCGCCACAGGCCTCGGAACGCAGCGCATGCTGGCCAACGCCATCGACGCCTGCCGCCGCGATCGTTGCGAGACGGGGCTTATAGCGGTGCGCGTTCGTGGCACGACAAAGCTCAACGAGCTCTACGGGGCCGAGGCTGTCGACAACATGCTTGCCGAATACGCAGGCCGCATGCTGTCGATCACCCGCGGCAGGAGCCGGGTCTACCGTTCACGAAGCGTCCAGTTCGTCGTGCTCAGCAACGACCTAGACCACGAGGCATTCGAGCAACTGACCCGCCACCTTAAAGAGGCCGTTTTCGCTCCTGTTCGAATCGCAGGCGACACCATTACTCCCGTCTGCCTTGTCGTCCCGGCCTTTTACGAGCACTTAACCCATCAAGCGACCGCCGTTTTAGGCGAACTCGACCGTCGCCTTCGCACGGCCGGCGGGCTTGTTCCCAACGACAGCCTCCCCATACCCGAGGCTGAGCGCAAAAGCGCCATCGTCGAACGTATCGACTCGCTCACGGGCCTCTATCGACCCAGCGAGTTTATGCGGCGCGCCAACGCTTTTCTCGAGGCAAGACGCGACGGTGCCTGGTGCATCGCCACGGTCGACATGGGCCACATGCGCCTGTTTAACGAATGGTATGGACAGGCCGAAGGCGACCGCCTGCTTGCCGATGTGGGCACGGTCCTCAAGGACATCGAGAATGCCGGCATGGGCGTCGCAGGGTACTGGGGCCAAGATGACTTTTGCGTACTCATCCCCTTTAAGCACATCACCGTCCATCAAATCTACAACCGCGTTCGCGAGGCAGTAGCCAGGCATGATGGCGGCGTAGGTTTTTGGCCGTCCATGGGCGTTTACCCCATCGATTCCAATGAGGAGATCACCATCGATGCGCAGGCAAAGGCCATGTTTACCAATCGGCGCGCAAAAAACGACTTTAAGGAGCGCATTGCCATTTTTTGCCCCGAGGAGTACAAGCGCGAAATCGTGTTCAACCGCACGCTGACCGAATTCCAGTACGCGCTGTCAAATGGTCGCATCACGTACTATCTTCAGCCCCAGGTCGATATGGAAACCGGCGAGATTATTGGCGCCGAAGCACTCACCCGCTGGATTGATAAGGACGGCTCTCTTATTTCGCCCGCAACGTTTATCCCCGCACTCGAGGAAAGCGGCTTTGTAGTGACGCTCGACAAATATGTTTGGCAGGGCGTCGCTATGTGGCTCCGCGAGCGCCTCAATCGAGGACTTCGCGTGGTTCCGATTTCCCTCAATGTGTCGCGCGTAGACATTCTTGCCTGCGATGTCGCCGAGCATATGGGGTCGCTCGCCGCCCAGTACAACCTGCCGCCCGAACTCATGCATATCGAGATCACCGAGACCGCCTATACCGGAGAGTCCGAGGCCGTGGATAAGCTGACCGCGGATCTGCACACCCGTGGCTTCTCGACCTACATGGACGATTTTGGCACCGGCCAGTCCACGCTCGCGATGCTCAAGAACGTCAACGTCGACGTCATCAAGCTCGACCGCACCTTTGTGCCCACCGACCGCGATCAAGGCCGCAGCACGCAAATCATTTCATCGATGCTCGAAATGGCGCAGTCGCTCCATCTGCCCGTCGTGGTCGAAGGCGTCGAGACAAATGAGCAGGCGAACATGCTACGACAAATGGGCGCCCGCTACGCTCAGGGCTTCCTCTACTACCGCCCCATGCAGGCGAAGGATTTTGAGGCATTGCTCGATGGCGGCAATAACAACTGATACGCTCGCGCGCAAAACGCCACCGTCGAAGGGGATATTTGTCTCCATTAGCTAACTTATATCCCCAATTCAAACCGAATTGGGGATATGATACAAACCGTTGTTCCGCCCAAGGAGGTTATCCATCATGAACGAGTCGTATCGCCTGGGCGAGCAATCGATTATTGCCTATCTTCAGCGACTTGCGAACGGCGTCTCGACCGCCGAACTCGATGTTGCCGCGCTGCCTGCTGGGCTACGCGCCGTTGGCGAGCAACTGCAAAAGACGCATGCCATCCTGCAACAAGAGCGCCAGCTGCTTGAGCGCAACGCCTATATCGATCCGCTCACCAACTTGGGCAACCGCAACGGATTCGACCGTCACGTCGAGCAACTCTGGCGCAAAGGCGACCCCTTCACCTGCGCCTATATTGACATCGACCATCTCAAGCATTGCAATGATAGGTTTGGCCACGCCGAAGGCAATCGCTATATTCTGAGCATCTGCCGCACGCTCTCCGAAACCATGGAGCACGATGAGATGCTGTTCCGTATCGGTGGAGACGAGTTTGTGCTCATCTCGCTCTCCGCAAACGAGATTGAACTCGAGCAGCGCTTGGAGCAGGTACGTACCAGGCTGATCGAGGCGAGCTCAGGTGGCAAGGCGCCCATGATCGGCAGCTTTAGCTTTGGCTGCTCGCGCGTCGATCCACTTGCTGGCGACACGCGTCGCCAGATGACAATGGATGCCGATCGCAAGATGTATCGCTATAAGCTTATGCATCGTGTGCAGCAACCGAAAGACGATGACGCGCCGCAACGCCCAATCGTCGATCAGCTTCCCTGCAACGACCGGGTGTTCCAAGCGATCTCCATGAGCTCC
>DBFAHJ010000121.1:0-3102 GCA_048227095.1 Collinsella aerofaciens
TACTCGAACGCCTTATTGCCCACCATCACGTTACCGTGGCTGGTAAGCCCCATCAGGCAGGTTGCCGGCGTTGCCAGATCGACCGTGCTGTTCTGAGATTGCGCCATGCGCGCCTCGCCCTCCAAATAAAACAATCGGACCGCATCCAGTGTACCCACCGGGTGCGGTCCGTTTCAATGGCTCAAAAGCCCTTGCCTAGCAATTCTCGGTCTTAAGCCGAAGCGTGCTTACATGAAGCCACAGACGCGACCGATGATGCCGATGGCGAAGAGAGCCAGGATGATGACGATCGGGCTGACCTTCTTCTTGAGGAGCTTGCAGACCAGCAGGGTCAGGCACACGGCGGCAAGGCCGGGGATGAGCTGATCGAGGTTAGCCTGAAGTGTGGTGACCTTAACCGGATCAAGGGCGGTAGCACCGACGGAGTTGTACATCGTCAGCGCTTCCTTGACGCCCTCAGCACCGGAGGGCAGGTTAGCCCAGTCGATAAAGGCGCCAGCGGACTGCGTGACCTTGGAGACGACCGGGGTGAAGGAGATGGACACCCAGCGCTCGACCAGGGCACCGATGATAAACATACCCAGGATGGAAGCACCCTCGGTGACCTTCCCCATCAGGCCGCCGGAGAGGTCCTTGGCGATGGAGGAGCCGACCTTGTAGCCAAACTCCTGCGTGTACCACAGGAAGGCGTAACGGATGATGTTCCACGCGAAGAAGAACAGCAACGGACCGGCGATGCTGCCGGACAGGGCCAGGGAAGCGCCCAGAGCGCCCAGGATCGGGCGAAGGGTGAACCAGAAGGCGGGGTCGCCGACGCCGGCGAGCGGGCCCATCATACCGACCTTGACGCCCTGAATGGCGACGTCGTCAATCGGAGCACCGTTGGCGCGCTCCTCCTCGAGAGCGAGGGTAACGCCAATGACGGGGGCGGAAACATAGGGATGGGTGTTATAGAACTCCAGGTGGCGCTTAAGAGCGGCAATCTGGTCATCCTTGCTGGTGTAGAGCTTCTTGATCGCAGGGATCATTGCGAAGCACCAGCCGCCGTTCTGCATACGCTCGTAGTTCCACGAGCCCTGAAGGAACTGATGACGGAAGCAAACCTTCTTGCGGTCAGCCTTGGTGAGCTGAATCTTGTTCTCTGCCATATGTATCACTCCCCTCCTACTCGTAATCGTTCAGAATGTCGCCGAGCAGGTCACCGGAGCCGCCGCCCATGCCGCCACCCTGCTTGGCCAGATCCTTAAGGCCAAGGTAGATGAGGGCAAGGGAGATGCCGATGAGGCCAAGGGCGATCAGCGTGAGCTGAGGGATGGCAGCAAGGACAAAGCCGAGGATGAAGAACGGCCAGGTCTCCTTGGTGGCCATCATGTTGATGACCATGGCGTAACCGACGGAAGCGACCATGCCGCCGCCGACAGCCATACCGCCGGACAGCCAGTCGGGCATAGCGTTAAGCGCATTGGTAACAGCCTCGGCCGGGATGATGCACAGAAGTACTGCCGGGATGGCGATACGAAGGCCCTGCATGAGGATGGCAGCGTACTGCCAGCGCTCGATGCCGGAGAAGTCGCCCTTCTCGGCGCAACCGTCCATGGCGTGAGCGATAGCGGTAGCCAGGGTACGGCAGATCATGGTCAGGAACAGACCAGCGACCGACAGCGGGACGGCGACGGCGATGGCGGCGGTAACAGCCTTGGCCGAATCGGTGGCGCCACCGTTGAGGGCGAGCACCATGATGATCGAAGAAGCGACCGAGGCCAGAGCGGCGTCAGGCGCGACGGCGGCGCCGACGTTAGCCCAGCCAAGGGCCATCATCTGGAGCGAACCGCCCAGGAGGATGCCCTCCTGAAGGTGACCGGTTACGAGACCGATAAGCGTGCATGCCACGAGCGGCTGATGGAACTGGAACTCATCCAGAATGCCTTCCATACCGGCAAGCAACGCGACAATCGCAACAAGCAGAATAGTGATTGCAGACATGTATCGGACCCTCCTTTACTATGCTTGAGCGGCCAGTTCGGCCTCAGCTTTCTTCAACATGGCGTCGAGATCCTCGGAGGAATCCGAAGGAACCTTGCGGACCTCGAACTTGACGCCCTTGGCCTTGAGGGCCTCGAGAGTCTTGACGTCGTCATCGCCCATAGCGACGGCGTTGGTGACGACGACCTTGCCCTTGGAATGAGCCATGGAACCGATGTTGACTTCCTTGATGTCGACGCCGGCCTCGATGGCCTTGAGCAGATCCTGCGGATTCTCAAAGAGCAGCATGGCCTTGGTGTCACCAAAGCGCGTGTCCTTGACGACCTCGGCCATCTTCTTGATGGGCACGACGTTGGCATGGACTCCCGGAGGGGCAGCCTGCTCGATCATGGTCTTGCGGAGCTCGTCGTGAGCAACGCCGTCGGAAACCACGATGATGCGGTTGGGGTTGATCTGCTTGGTCCACGTGGTGGCCACCTGGCCATGAAGCAGACGGGTGTCGATACGGACGTGGGCGATCTTGATGTGCCCATCGCCGATGACCGTTCCCGGAGGGATGGCGCCTGCAGGAGCAGCGGCGGCCGTAGCCGGCTTCTTCTCCTCGGGCTCCAGAGACTCGGGCTTGACGCGCACGCCAGCCTTAGCCTCAGTCACGAGATGTTTTGCGATCGCATGTGCAGTGTTCTTTGCGTCAAAGCGCTGCGAATATGCCTCGATGAGCATAGGCAGGTTGACACCGGTGACGATAGCCCAGGAATCGTGGCCCTCGATGAGCCCGCTGATCTGGTTGAACGGCGTGCCGCCCCACAGATCAACGAGGAAGAGCACCTGCTCCTGGTCTTCGAAGGAAGCGATTGCTTCCTCGACCTTGGCACGGAAGTCGTCGGGGCCCATGCTCGGCTCGAGCGAGACCACGGCAACAGACGGCTGATCGCCAAAGACCATCGAGCCCGTCTGCTTGATTCCAGCTGCCAAGTCCCCGTGGCTAGCAAGAACAATACTTACCATCACATAACCTCCTTTTTGTCTACGTATTTCCTACACGACATGAAAGGAGTATACCTGTTTGGATTGTGGAATTATAGCTAAATCCGCAAAAGGTTGGATTATTTGTTTAAA
>DBFAHJ010000122.1:0-12146 GCA_048227095.1 Collinsella aerofaciens
AAATAGCCTCCGACCACCCGCGGTCGGAGGCTATTTTATATATACGCAATAACCCCAACTACCTGTGTTATTCTGTGTGTTTGTTTAAGCCTCAGCGAAGTCATATCAGACTGAAGTAATCGATACCTAAGGGGAGGAATGTAGGCCCGATTTTCGTAGATTCCGCACGAGCCGAAGACCACTTAATGTGGTCTTCGAGCGAGCCCAGGACTTGACCGAGCGAAAATCGGGCCTACATTCCTCCCCGACGGGCAAGGGAGAGATATATGGAAGAAATGCCCAAGAACTACGATCCGTCGACCAACGAGCCGGCGATCCTGCAGAAGTGGCTCGACGGCGGCTACTACAAGCGCCGTGAGGGCGTGGGCGACTGCACCGTCACCATTCCGCCTCCCAACGTGACCGGCAAGCTCCACATGGGCCATGCCACCGACGACTCCATCCAGGACGCCATCGTCCGTATGGCCCGCATGCGCGGCAAGTCCACGCGCTGGGTGCTGGGCACCGATCACGCCGGTATCGCCACGCAGACAAAGGTCGACAAGAAGCTCAAGAGCGAGGGTATCAGCCGCCTGGAGATCGGTCGCGACAAGTTTGTCGACGCCTGCTGGGATTGGACCCACGAGTACGGCGGCATCATCGTCGAGCAGATCAAGCGTATGGGCTGCTCCGTCGACTTCGACAACGAGCGCTTCACCATGGACGAGGACTACGCGCAGGCCGTGCGCAAGGTCTTTTGCGACTGGTACCACGACGGTCTGATCTACCGCGGCAAGCGCATCGTCAACTGGTGCCCCAACTGCACCACCGCCATCTCGGACGACGAGGCCGAATATAAGGACGAGAAGGGCCACCTGTGGCACCTGCGCTACCCGCTGACCGAGCCGGTCAACGGCCAGGACTACATCGTCGTCGCCACCACGCGCCCCGAGACCATGCTCGGCGACACGGGCGTCGCTGTCTCCCCGAAGGACCCCGAGAAGGCCGCCTTTGTGGGTAAGACCGTCAAGCTCCCCATCGTCGACCGCGAGATCCCCATCTTTGAGGATTGGCATGTCGACGCCAACTTTGGCTCCGGCTTTGTCAAGGTCACCCCGGCGCACGACCCCAACGATTACGCTATGGGTCAGGCCCACGACCTGCCGCAGATCAACATCTTCGACGAGCACGCGGTGGTCGTCGAGGGCTACGGCGAGTTCACCGGCATGAACCGCGACGAGTGCCGCGAGGCCGTCATCAAGTGGTTCGACGAGCACGGCCTGCTCGACCACGTCGAGGACCACGACCACTCCGTCATGCACTGCTACCGTTGCGACGCCGCGCTTGAGCCGTGGCTGTCCGAGCAGTGGTTCGTCGCCGTCGACAAGCTCAAGGGGCCGGCGCTCGACGCCGTCAACTCCGGTAAGGTCACCTTCCACCCCGCGCGCTGGACGCAGACCTACACTACCTGGATGGAGAACCTCAAGGACTGGTGCATCAGCCGCCAGCTGTGGTGGGGCCACCGCATCCCCGTGTTCTACTGCGAGGACTGCGGCTGGGAGGACGCCCTTACCGAGGACGCCGACGTGTGCCCCAAGTGCGGCGGTCATCACGTGCATCAGGACGAGAACGTGCTGGACACCTGGTTCAGCTCGCAGCTGTGGACCTTCGCCACGCAGGGCTGGCCGCAAAAGCCGGAGCTGCTCGAGGGCCATCACCCCACGACGGCGCTCGTCACTGCGCGCGACATTATCGCGCTGTGGGTCGCCCGCATGGTCATGAGCTCGCTGTACTTCCTGGACGAGGTGCCGTTTAAGGACGTCGTCATCTACCCGACGATCCTGGCCAAGGACGGCAGCCGCATGTCCAAGTCCAAGGGCAACGGCGTTGACCCCATGGATCTCATTGGCATGTACGGTGCCGACGCCATGCGCTACAACCTGCTCACGCTGTGCACCAACAACCAGGACGTCAAGTTCGACGCGAACATCGATAAGAAGACCAAGAAGCTCATCGACAGCCCGCGCACCGAGCAGGCCAAGAGCTTTGTGACCAAGATCTGGAACGCCAGCCGCTTCCTGCTCATGAACATGGAAGGCTACACGCCCGGCGAGCCCGTCGTAGAGACGCCGGCCGACGCTTGGATGTTCAGCCGCCTGGCCAAGGCCGTAAAGATGGTGACCGAGGGTATCGAGAACTACACCTTTGGCGATATGGCCCGCGGCGTGCAGCAGTTCTTCTGGAACGAGGTCTGCGACTGGTACGTCGAGGTCACCAAGGCCCGCCTGAAGGGCGAGGGCCGTCTGCAGGCGCAGCGCAACCTGATCTTTGTGCTCGACACCTCCATTCGCCTGATGCACCCGCTTATGCCGTTTGTCACCGAGGAGATCTGGGACAATATGCCGGCGAGCGTGCTCGATCTGGACGCCGAGGGCAACGTTGACCGTGCCGAGGCGCTCATGATCGCCAAGTGGCCGGAGCCCGCCGACTACGCTAAGTATGTTGACGAGGATGCCGAGCGCGCGTTTGAGCTGTGCCGCGCCGTCGTTTCCGCCGCCCGCGCCACGCGTTCGCGTTATCGCTTGAGCCCCAAGGCCGAGCTCGACGTGGTCGTGCGCGCCGGTGCCGAGGATATCGAGAAGCTCGAGAGCCTGCGCTCGACCATCGAGCCGCTGGCCAACACCGCCTCGCTGGTCATGGGTACCGACGTTGAGAAGCCGGCCGCGAGCATCGCCGTGGTCGACAGCGGCGTCGAGGTCTTTGTGGTGCTCGAGGGCAAGGTCGACCTTTCGGCCGAGAAGGCACGCCTGGAGAAGGAGATCGCCGCGGCCCAGAAGGAGCTCGCCGGCTGCGAGAAGACGCTTGCCAACGAGGGCTTTGTTGCCAAGGCCGCGCCTGCGGTGGTGCAGAAGAAGAGGGACCGTGCAGCTGAGCTCAAGGAGATCCTGGCGGCGCTGAACTCGCAGGTTGCAGACTTCTCGTAGGTCTAACTTGGGGGCGCGTCCCGATGCTTTGCTCTCCGCTGCGGACAGTCCTGCGCAAGACGGACAGCACATTAAGTGCTGTCCTTTGCGTGCGGAACTTGCGGCGAGCAAAGCATCGGGCCGCTCCTAGTTCGTTTACGTGGTTGTTTGCATCTGGCGTGTTGGGGCCACTGGATTGTGGCCTTGATCTTGCTGCAAAGCGGTGTTTGGCTGACATTTTGAATGGGAGGGGCTCGTTGTTGATTCGGGCCTCTTTTTATGTTGAGGGGACTTTGGGTTATGGCTAAGCGTTCTGGGTCGTATTCTGTGCCGTTCTCGTTTGAGTTGCTTTCGTTTGATGAGGCTGTGGGGCTTGCTGCTGATACGGGGCGGATTTCTGGGGATGCTGGTCCTCTGCTTGAGACGGTTGTCGATATGCTCGATGAGCTGGGGCGTCCGGACGAGTATTTCGATTGCATCCAGGTTGCCGGTACCAATGGCAAGACTTCGACTACGCGTTTTTCGGCTGCCATTCTTCGTGGTGAGGGGCTCAAAACCGCGCTGTATACGTCGCCACAGCTGGTGCGCTATCCCGAGCGCATGGAGGTTGATGGGTGCGTCGTGAGCGACGAGGCCTTTGCCCATGGCGTTTCGGCAGCTGTCGAGGCGGGGCATCGCGTGAATGCGCGCCGTGTGGCGGCAGGGGAGCGCGCCTATACCATCACACCGTTTGACCTGCTGACGGCTGCTGCACTTGTAGTGTTTGCCGAGGCTTGCGTGGACGTAGCCGTGCTTGAGGTTGGCATGGGCGGGCGTTGGGACGCCACGAGTGCGACCGATCCCGTCGCCGTTGCCATTACGGGCATTGGGCTCGATCATACACGTATTTTGGGCAACACGCTCGAGGCCATTGCGGGGGAGAAGGCTGCGGTTATTAAGCCTGGGCGCTTTGTTGTTTTGGGCGAGGGTACGCATGAGGCGAGCGTTCAGCGCGTGATGGATGCCCGTTGCCGTGAGTGCGGTGTGGTGCCGCTCGTGGTGAACCATGCCACAACCAAGGTTCCGGCACACGTGGGCGACACGGTTGAGTTTAGCTGCACCACGCCGCGTGCGATCTATACGTCAAGCATGGTTAAGCCGGCCTACCAGCCGCAGAATGCTGCGTGCGCGATTATGCTGTGCGAGGGGTATTTGGGCCGCGAGCTCGACCACGATGCGCTGGATGCATCGCTTATGGGCTGCCCCACGCCGGGTCGTTTTGATGTGCTGGGGACCGATCCGCTCAAGCTGATCGACGCCTGCCATAACCCTCAGAGCTGCGAGAACTTTGTGAGCGCGCTGGACGAGATAGATCCGTGCGTCGAGAATCGCCCCACGCTGCTGTGCGCCGCACTGGCCGACAAGGATGTGGCCGGTATTGTCGATGTTCTGATTCCGGCCTTCCCGCGTGTGGTCGTAACCCAGACCGATTCCGATCGCGCCCTGCCGGCAGAGGAACTTGCTGCCCTGGTGGACGCCAACAAGCTTGCCGGTGTGTACCCTAGCGTGCCCGAGGCTCTCGCGGCTTTTGACGCCGTGGGCGAGTCCTTCGTTGCCGCCGGCACCATCACCCTAGCCGGCGAAGTAGCCGGCCTGCTGCGCTAGCCCATCCCCTCATCAGTTGCGGTGAAATAGTTCCTGTTTTTGGGTTCTAGCAGCCCATCCAGGAACTATTCCACCGCAACTTAGTTTGGGGGCTTGGGGACCAGGCTAGTCTAGGCGGAATGGGTCGTGAGGGTAGGCGTTGAGAATCTCGACGCCCTTCTCGGTCACCAGGGCCAAGTCCTCGATGCGGACGCCGGTGCGGCCGGGGAGGTAGATGCCCGGCTCGATGGAGAACGTCATGCCCGGCTCTACGACCTGCTCGTTGACGAGTGAAACGTCGCCCGGCTCGTGGTCCTGCAGGCCGATCGAGTGACCCAGGCGATGCGTAAAGTACCGCCCATAGCCCGCGTCTTCAATCACGTCGCGTGCGGCGCGGTCCAGGTCACACATGCGCACGCCCGGTGCGATGAGTGTTTCGGCGGCCTCGTTGGCACGGCGCACGATGTCGTAGATGCGCGCCGTCTCCTCGTCCGGCTCGCCCCAAAAGAACGTGCGCGTCATGTCCGAACAGTAGTTGCAGCGGCGTCCGCCAATGTCGAACAGCACCACGTCGCCACGCTTGAGCACGGTGTCGTCGGGTTCGTGGTGCGGGTCGCCGGCGTTGGCACCAAAGCTCACGATGGGCGAAAAACTAAAGCCCTCGCAGCCGTGCTTGCGATACAAGCCGAGCATCTGGTCGGCAATCTCGCGTTCCGTCACGCCTTCGTGGACGAGCTTGATGGCATCGGCCATCACGGCGTCGTTAGCGGTCGAGGACGCGCGCATGAGCTCCTGCTCGGTGGCATCCTTGTGGGTGCGCGCTGCGGTGACGGCAAAGTCACCCAGGAAAAACTCGCTCGTAGCATGGCGCTCCATGAGCGGCATCAAAAAGCCGGAGCGCATGACGGTGTCGATGCCGAGCGGTTTGGTCGGATCGATTTCGCGAGCGATGGCATCGGCCACGACGTCGGTATCGGTGTGGTAGGCAACGCGGGCATTGTCATACTCGGGCAGCTGATGCAGAGCGTTGACCAAGATCACTGGCTCGTTACCGCGTGCGAGCAGCACGCCGCAAAAACGCTCGAACATATCGGCATAAAAGCCGGTCAGGTAATAAATCGACCACGGGTCGTTTACGAGCAGCTGTGCGCCGGGGTGCTGAGCCTCGAGCGCATCGAGCACGCGCGCCACGCGCTGGTCATCGACATGTGCCATGAAACATCCTTTCGCTAGGTTGCCACCATGGTATCCCATGCCCGGCAGCTAGGGACGTTCCTTTTATGCCGGCACTTTGGGACACTCCATGGCGAGCCTGGCAAGCGCGCAGGAAAAAGTAGTCATAAGAGGCCCGTCCCAAATGGGCTGGCTTCAAAAGTATGGCGGATTACGGGGCTGGACCTGTATTACTTGACCATGGGAAAAATCACGAAATTAAAACCGCAGGTAGACGGCTTATCAAAAATCGAAAATTGCCGGTATGGATGGGGGTCTCCGAATCAGTCCCGTAATCCGGCATAGTTTTGAATTGGAACTAAAGTAGGCACAAGCTAAATACCGATTCCAAGGATAGTTGCGGTGGAATAGTTCCTGGATGCCGGGGTTGGGCGGAAATCAGGAACTATTTCACCGCAATTGAGGTGGGACTGGGTGGATGTCGGGGTAGCTAAAAGAGCCCCGTCCTAAATTAGCTGCTTAGGTTGGGTCGATGTCCATGCTGGCGGCGAGGTCGATGTTGGTGCCGAGGAGGTCTTCCAGAACGACGTCGCCCATGCGGATGGGGGCGTCGACGACCACGCCGCGGATGAGGTCCATGGCTTGAGCGTGGAGCGTCAGCGGGATGGCTTCGGCCGTGCGCACGGGCAGCAGCGCCTCATCGCCGCCGGATACAGCCACGGTGGTGGTGAGCACGCGCATGGGGCAGGTGAGTTCTTGGTGCGCGAACTTGTCGCCGCGCGGGCAGCTGTTGCCGGTTACGAAGCGCACCGCTGCCACGGCACCGTTGGCATCGCGCTCCACCTCTACGGTCAGGAGGCACTCGGATGGGCATGTGGTGCAGTTGAACTGCAGCGTCTCGGTCACATTCGTGCTCATGGCCTTACGCCTCCTCAACGGGATCGACGGACAGGATAATCTCGCTAGCACTTAGGTCGAGTGCGCGCTGAATTACTTTTGCCGGCAGCGGGAAGCTTTCCATGACGCTCGGCTTAAATGCACGGACCTTGCCTGCGAACAGTTCCTCGCCGCCAGCGAGAATGCGCACGCGGGCGGCGTCGACCGGTTGGCGCACGCGGAAGTTGAGCTTGGTGAGCGTCACAGCCGTTATGCGTCCCGGCAGCGCGTATCCCGCGATACCGGCGGGGGAGACCGTGAGCTCGCAGGCCGTGTCCGCAGCGCTCGCCCCGGCGTCGCCGCCCAACGCCCACGCCGCCGCAGCCGCACCGGCGCGCTCGGACTCGGTCGTCACGTTGTCGGCCAGGTCGTGCACGTGCAGCACGTTGCCACAGGCAAAGATGCCCGGCACGCCCGTCTGCAGACTCTGGTCAACTACGGCGCCGCGCGTGCGCGGGTCAAGCTCCACGCCTGCGGCAACCGAAAGCTCGTTTTCGGGAATCAAGCCCACCGAAAGCAGCAGCGTGTTACACGGAACGATGCGCTCCGTCCCGGCAATGGGCGCCAGGCGTTCGTCGACCTGGCTTACCTCGACGGCTTCCACGCGGTCGTGCCCGATCACGCGTGTGACGGTGGTGGACAGGTGCAGCGGAATTCCAAAGTCGTCCAGGCAGTTCTTGACGTTGCGGCGCAGACCGTTGGCGTACGGCATGAGCTCGTACACGCCCTCGACGGAAATCCCCTCGAGCGTGCAGCGGCGTGCCATGATCAGCCCGATATCGCCCGAACCCAAAATGACGGCGCGCGAGCCGGGCTTGAGGTTTTCGATATTGATGTATCGCTGCGCCAAGCCGGCCGTAAACACGCCGGCGGGACGGCTACCGGGAATCTTGATCTCGCTGCGGGTGCGCTCGCGGCATCCCATGGCAAGGACGACCGCACGCCCGGTGAGCTGCAGCATACCGGCACGGCTCATGAGCGTGACGGTATGGACTGCGGCATCTCCCGCACCCTCGTTCACGCTCGACGCGCCCGCGCCCTCGCCCGAATCGATTCCAAGTACCATGCTGTCCAGGAACAGCACGATGTCGGTCGCGCGCACCTGGTCGATAAAGCGCTGCGCGTACTCGGGGCCGGTGAGTTCCTGCTTAAAGTGCGACAGGCCAAAACCTGGGTGAATGCACTGGCGGAGGATTCCGCCCAGATGCTGTTCGCGTTCAACGATGGCCACTTGCGCGCCGGCCTTTTGCGCGGCAAGCGCGGCCGCCATACCGGCGGGGCCGCCTCCGATAACGACCACGTCGAAGGCCTGCGTCTGCACCGCCTCCGTAGCTCCTGCCTCTGCGCGTTCGTCGCGCATATCAAGCGTCGCCATCCTAGCGCACCCCCTTCAGCGGTCCCTCAACCAGCCAAGATCCGGCATCCTCTAACAGCACCTCGCTGGGGTCGCAGCCCAGCTCGCGCGCCAGGATCGCAACCACGCGGCTCTGGCAAAAGCCACTCTGGCACCGACCCATGCCGGCGCGGCAGCGGCGCTTGACGCCCTCGACCGAAACTGCGCTCGGGCGGCGCCGAATCGCGGCCACAATCTCGGCCTCGGGCACCGTCTCGCAGCGGCAGACGATCTGCCCCCACGCGGGATTGGACTCAATGAGCTCTTCCTTGCGTGCGAGCGGCGCGCGGTCAAAGTCATCCGGCGCGTGGCGGATCGGGTTCCAATCGGCACGTTCACGCAGGGCCACGCCGGCGTCGCGCAGCACCTGCTCCATGCGGTCGGCAATGGCCGGCGCGCTCGCCACGCCCGGCGACTGAATGCCCGCCGCCTGGAACAGCCCCGGCACCACGGCCGACTGTCCAATAAAGAAGTCGTTCGTACCCTGAATGACCGGACGCCCGCCGGCAAATGCGCGCACCACGCGGCGCGTATCCAGATCGGGCACCAGCTTGCGCGCGCCGGTCAGCAGCGCATTCACATCGCTCGCATAGGTCTGCGTGTCGCCCGGCTCGCGCACGGCGGCCGTGGCGGTAATCACGGTGTTGCCGTGCACGGTGCCCGTCACGATAACGCCCTTCGACACCGGCGTCGGCACGGGGTAGAGCGGCATGAGCGCGTGCGGCTCCTTGTCCAGCACCACGATGTTGCCCTGACGCCAGACCATCTGGAACTCCTCGGCGCCCGCCATATGCGAGATGTCGGCGGCGCCGTTGCCCGCGGCGTTGATCAGGTAGCGGCAGCGCACGTTGTCAGCGGGGGTCGCCAGCGTAAAGCGCGCGGCTCCGTCATCCGAGCCGGCAACTTCTATGGCCTCCACTGGCGCAGACCGCATAAACGTCACGCCGTTGGCCACGGCGTTCTCCAGCGCGGCGATGGCAACCTCAAACGGGTCGACAAACCCAGTCGAGGGGCACCACAACGCGCACGTTGCATTGGCACTGGCGCGCGGCTCTAATTCGTGGATGCGGTCGGGTCCGACGATCGACAGCTCGGGCACGCCGTTGGCATGGCCATTGCTTCGCAGCTGCTCCAGATGCGCGCGGTCCTCGTCGTTAAAGCCCAACACCATCGACCCGGTACGGCAAAACAAAAAGCCCAGCTCCTGCGCCCACGTACCGTACAGCTCGCAGCCACGGGCGTTGACCTGCGCCTTTACCGTGCCCGGCGCCGGATCGTAGCCGGCGTGCACCAGGCCGCCGTTGGCCTTCGACGCGCCCAGCGCAATATCGTTAGCCGCCTCGACCACGCAAATGGACAGTTCAAATCGCGCGAGCTGCCGCGCGATGGAGCATCCGGTGATGCCCGCGCCGACAATCGCGATATCAAACGTTTCTGTCACAGTGCCTCCCAGACGAGTTGACAGGCTGTCAATAAGACTATCCTACGGTCTGCACACCCCCAGCGCGGCGGCAATGCGGCGAACAGCCCCGCAACTCCCGCCAACGGCAGGCGAGAGGAGACCCGGCAACGTCGATAACCTCGTCTGCCGACAACTACGGCAACAGTTTGTCTCAATCTGTAACATCTGGGACTGTTTTTGCCGAGTTACTGTTACAGATTGAGATATTCGGTGCGGACGGCTTTCTTTGTCTCAATCTGTAACAGTTAGCTGATGATTTGGGTTCTAGATGTTACAGATCAAGACGAACCTTCCGGCGGATTTTGAACGTCTCGATCTGTAACAGTTAGACGAGGGTTTGGGTCCCAGATGTTACAGATTGAGACGTTAGTCTGGCGGGTCCTCCGTTTGTCTCGATCCGTAACATCTAGGACCGGATTTCGCTCCCACCTGTTTCAGATTGAGATGTTTGTGTCCGCGTCAGCCCCGTACCCAGCCGTAGTCCCATATAAACAAACCCCGTGGTAAACTTGACCGGACTGTTAATATTCCGAAAGGTACCCGTAATGTCCAAGTACATCTCCGAGCTCATGTCGCCGCAGCTTATGGGCGTCGTCTATGCCTTCGTTGGCTTTATCATCGCCCTGTATGTGCTGTCGGTCGTCTATGTGTTCATCGACGCTCGCCGCCGCGGCGCCAGCGCCTACGTGGCATGGGGCATCATCGCCCTCATCCCGTTTGTGGGCCTTATTGCCTACCTGGTCCTGCGTCCGCACTCCTACGCGTCTGACCGCGAGGAGCAGGAGCTGGACATGGCCCTGCGCGAGCGCCAGCTTGCCCAGTACGGCACCTGCCCGCAGTGCGGCGCGCCCATCGAGAAGGACTTCGTCGTCTGCCCGGTGTGCGATACCCAGGTTCGCAACGTATGCCCCAGCTGCCATCGCCCGATCGATGCGCACTGGAAAGTCTGCCCCTACTGCCGAACTCGCATCCAGTAACGCATCCATCGCCGGGCCGGCCGCAAGCCACGCGCACCGCGCATCTCGCGCACACCGCAAGCCACGCGCGCCCCACACCCCCCCGCCCACACGATGAAGCATGCGTAGAAAATCGCCCGCCGTGCCATTAAGGTGCGGCGGGCGCTTGTATACCAAGGCAACCTGCCTATAATGATGCAAGTTAAAATGCCGAACGCATCGCACACACTTGCATCAGGCATCCGAGAGGAGAAAACATACCCATGAAGGCACTCTACAATGACGGTTCGGTGGCCGAGCTCCCGCAGGACGAGGTCACGCACGTCATCCGCCACTCTGCCGCGCACATCATGGCGCAGGCCATCAAGCGCCTCTATCCCGAGGCCGACTTTGCCTACGGCCCCGCGACCGACAACGGCTTCTACTACGACGTCGACCTGCCCGAGGGCGTCAAGATCAGCGAGGATGACTTCCCCGCGATCGAGGCCGAGATGAAGAAGATCGTCAAGGAGAACCTCAAGTTCACCGTGTACGAGAAGCCCCGCGCCGAGGCCATCGCCCTTATGGAGGAGCGCGGCGAGAAGTACAAGGTCGAGCACATCGGCGACCTGGACGACGACGCCCGCATCACCTTCTACCAGCAGGGCGACTACATCGACATGTGCGTCGGCCCCCACATCTGCTACACCAAGGCCCTCAAGGCCTTTAAGCTCACCGGCGTCTCGGGCGCCTACTGGAAGGGCGACAAGGACAACAAGATGCTCACCCGCATCAATGGTGTCGCCTTTGCCACCAAGGAGGAGCTCGACGAGCACATGCACATGCTGGAGGAGGCCAAGAAGCGCGACCACCGCAAGATCGGCCGCGAGATGGACCTCTTTATGATGCGTGACGAGGCCCCTGGCTTCCCGTTCTTCCTGCCCAACGGCATGATCCTTAAGAACACCCTGCTGGACTACTGGCGCGAAATCCACCACAAGGCCGGCTACGTGGAGATCTCCACGCCGCTCATCATGAACAAGCAGCTGTGGAAGACCTCGGGCCACTGGGACCACTACAAGGACAACATGTACTCCACCGTCATCGACGACGAAGAGTACTGCATTAAGCCCATGAACTGCCCGGGCGGCGTGCTGGTGTACGCCTCCAAGCCGCATTCCTACCGCGAGCTGCCCATCCGCGCCGGCGAGATTGGCCTGGTGCATCGCCACGAGCTGCGCGGCGCCCTGCACGGCCTGTTCCGCGTGCGCTGCTTTAACCAGGACGACGCCCACCTGTTTGTGCGTCCCGACCAGCTGACCGACGAGATCGTGGGCGTGGTCAACCTCATCGATTCCGTGTACCAAAAGTTTGGCTTTAAGTACCACGTCGAGCTTTCCACCCGCCCCGAGGACTCCATGGGTTCGGACGAGGACTGGGCCCGCGCCGAGGAGGGCCTGCGCACCGCTCTGGAGCAGTTGCACATGGACTACGAGGTTAACGAGGGCGACGGCGCCTTCTACGGCCCCAAGATCGACTTTCACCTGGAGGACTCGCTCGGCCGTACCTGGCAGTGCGGTACCGTGCAGCTCGACTTCCAGATGCCGCTCAACTTTGACCTGGAGTACGTGGACGCCGACGGCACCAAGAAGCGCCCCATTATGCTGCACCGCGTATGCTTT
>DBFAHJ010000123.1:0-4588 GCA_048227095.1 Collinsella aerofaciens
GAGTCGACGCAGTAACCACAGTATGATACCCATTTGCCCACCAACAGACCACCCATGCATCAAAGCCCCATCTGAACTGGTCCATCCCGCCGGTCTGGGGCCATCGGGGGCCGGGGCGGATTAAGTTTGCTGCTCTACAGTCCTGCGCAAGACGGAAAGCACATTAAGTGCTTTCCTTTGCGTGCGGAACTCGCGACAAACTTAACCCGCCCCGGCCCCCGATGGCCCCAGACCTGACAAATAGGGACAGGTTTATTTTGGTCGGTTGTATCTGGGGTAATGCCGCACATGCGTTTATCTAAAGATCTGAATTCATATAACTGAATAGACTGTCTGACAAAATCGAAACCCGCATCAACCAGCCCTTTTGCTATTCCCGGCGGGGTCCGCGGATAAAGTTTATCGCGAGTTCCGCACGAACAGGAGACCACTTAATGTGGCCTCCGTCGTGAGCAGGACTGTAGAGCAGGAAACTTTATCCGCGGACCCCGCCGGGAATAGCAAAAGGGCGACCCCAGTCCGGAGTCGCCCTTGTTGAGCTGCTTATGTGTAGCTGTTACTCGGCGTCGTGGTGACGGCGGGGCTTGCGGCCTCCGTTGTCGCCGGGACGGCGCGGACGGTCGTTGCGCTCGGAGCGCTCGCGACGCGGACGCTCACGGCGCTGGAAGTGCTCGCCGTCGCCCTCGGAGGCACCCTCGGCGCGAGCCGGGGCCTCGGGCTTGTCGAGACGATCGAGCGAGATCTTGCCGCGATCGTCGACCTCGATCACGACGACCTTGACCTCGTCGCCAACGTTGAGGACGTCCTCGACCTTCTCCACACGACCCTTGGCGACGCGGGAGATATGCAGCAGGCCGTCCTTACCGGGCAGCAGGTTCACGAAAGCGCCGAACGGCTGGATGGAGACCACGCGACCGGTGTACTCCTCGCCCGGCTCGGGAACCTTGATGATGAGCTTGATGCGCTCGACGGCCTGATCGACGGACTCGCCGGTGCCGCCGACAAAGACGGTGCCGTCCTCCTGGATGTCGACCGAAGCGCCGGTCTCGTCCTGGATGCCGCGGATGACCTTGCCGCCAGAGCCGATGACGTCGCGGATCTTGTCGGTCGGAACCTGGATGGAGACGATGCGCGGGGCGGTGCTGCGCGTGGTGTGGCGCGGCTCAGGGATCACATCGAGCATCTTCTGCAGGATGAAGGCGCGGCCCTCCTTGGCCTGCTGCAGGGCGCGGGCCAGGATGTCGAAGGTGAGGCCGGTGGCCTTGTTGTCCATCTGCAGGGCGGTGATGCCCTCGGTGGTGCCGGTGACCTTAAAGTCCATGTCGCCCAGGAAGTCCTCGAGACCCTGAATGTCGGACAGGACCACGGTCTTGCCCTCCTCCTGGATCAGGCCCATGGCGATGCCGGAGACCGGGCGCTTAATGGGCACGCCGCCGTCCATAAGGGCGAGCGTGGAACCGCAGGTCGAAGCCATCGAAGAGGAGCCGTTGGACTCCATGACCTCGGAGACCACGCGGATGGCGTAGGGGAACTCGTTCTCGTCGGGGAGCACCGGAAGCAGAGCGCGCTCGGCCAGGTTGCCGTGACCGATCTCGCGGCGCTTGGGGCTGCCCATGCGGCCGGTCTCGCCGGTGCAGAACGGCGGGAAGTTGTAGTGGTGCATATAGCGCTTGCCCTCGGTGGGCTCGATGGTATCCAGACGCTGGCCCTCGTTGAGCATACCGAGCGACAGGACGGAGAGCACCTGGGTCTGACCACGCTGGAACAGGCCGGAGCCGTGAACGAGCGGCAGGTAGTTGTCCTTCACCATGATGGGACGGATCTCGTCGGCGGCACGGCCGTCGACGCGCTCGCCGGTCTCGACGACCATGGTGCGCATGGCCTTCTTCTCGAGCTTCTTGAGCGCCACGGGGATCTCGCGCTCCCAGGCGGCCTGCTCCTCGTCGGTGAACTCGGCGCGGATGGACTCCTTCAGAGCCTCGACCTTACCGATGCGGGAAAGCTTGTCGGCGTCGCGCAGGGCAGCGGCCATCTCGTCGTAGTGGGCGAAGATGCGCTCCTGGACCTCCTCGACGGGCTGGTCAAGCGGGTACTCCTTCTTGACGATAGCGCCGTTGACCTGCTCCCACTCGGCGACGAACTCGTCCTGAGCCTGGCAGAAGGCAGCGAGGGCCTCCTGGCCAAACTTCATAGCGGCGAGCATGTCGTCCTCGGAGATCTCCTCGGCGCCGGCCTCGACCATCGAGATGAAGTCGGCAGAGCCGCCCAGCTCCAGGTCCAGGTCGGAGTTCTCGCGCTCCTCATAAGTGGGGTTGACGATAAACTCGCCGGTCTCCACGTTGCGGCCGATGCGTACACAGGCAAGCGGACCCTCGAAGGGCACGCCGCCGAGCGTCATAGCCAAAGAGGCGCCCATGACGTTGATGACGTCGAAGGGGTTAACCTGGTCGGCGACGAGCGAGGTGGCGACGATATGCACCTCGTTGCGGAAGCCGTCCGGGAAGCTCGGGCGGATCGGGCGGTCGATCATACGAGCCGTGAGCGTGGCCTTCTCGCTGGGACGGCCCTCGCGCTTGAGGTAGCCACCCGGAATACGGCCGGCAGCGTACATCTTCTCGTTGAAGTCGACGGTCAGCGGGAAGAAGTCGTAATTCTTGCGCTCCTTGGAGACGACCACGGTGTCGAGCATCGTGGTGTCACCCTGCTTGACCAGACAAGCGCCGGTGGCCTGCTTGGCAAGCTCGCCGGACTCGAAGGTGTAGGTCTTGCCGTACAGCTCAAAGGTCTTGGATACGAGTGTCATTGTTCTCCTTTACCCCACAGGCCCCTTGCCTGCGGGCTTCTCATGTGACGCGGGCCCCCTGCCCCCGCCACGATTCAGAGCGTGATTGTTCACGCTCTTACACAAAAAGAGCGCCCCGCTGCGCAGGACGCTCTTAGCATGTACAAATCCTTACTGGATGTTGTCGCGGATGCCCAGAGCCTTGATGAGCTCACGGTACTCGACGATGTCGTTCTTCTTGATGTAGGAGAGAAGACGACGGCGGCGGCCAACGAGCATAAGCAGGCCACGACGGGTGTGGAAGTCCTTCTGGTGGGACTTCATGTGCTCGGTCAGCTCCTTGATGCGCTCGGACAGGATGGCGACCTGAACCTTGGGGTTACCGGTGTCGACCGGGGAGTTACCGAACTGGGCGGTCAGCTCCGCCTTGCGCTCTTTGGAAACAGTCATTGTTTCACCTTTCGTTTCGCGTCGCCCGCGGGCGACTCTATTCGCCTCGGACTGGGAAGCCGCCGGTGGAGCGAGCATCCAAGGTCGAGGTACCAACAGGTCGGTATGTTACCACAAGCGGCGCGCGCCTGCGCATCATCACCGACCCAACATGAATTCCATCGCACGGAGCCGCTGATCGGTGTGCGTGGCGGCCCAAACATGCGAAAGCCCGAGCAGGAATGCCGCCGTATGCGGGTCGATTCGCTCGGCCATGAGCGCATCGAAGGTCATGGACATGAGGGCGCGCAGCCATGCGGTCTCACCGGTCGACACCAGTTCGGCACCTGGAACGCTCGACGCGCACGACCCGCACATGAGACCGCCCGCCTGGGCTGAAAAATACGACAGCATGGGGTCTCCGCACAGCACACAGGCCGAAAAATCGGGTCGATAGCCAACGTGCGACAGCAGCTTAAAGACATATGCCGCCACAAGTAGGTCCATATGCGCCGTGTCAAGCCCGCTGCCCACCAGGGCAAGCGCTCGCTGCGTGATGGCAAAGGTAAACGGGTCCTCGGCGTCCTCGAACGAGCACACGCGCGCAACCTCGGCGATCGCGCTTGCGGCGCAGGTCGTCTCGTAATCGGGCGCAGCGCCGAGCGGCGCCTCCATAAGCTCGGCCTGGGAAACCACGTCGAGTGACCGTCCATGTGCGAGCAGCATATCGACCGTACAGAACAGCTCGCAGCGCGCAGCCAGGCGTCCGCCGGGTTTGCGGGCGCCCTTTGCCACGGCACGAACCTGCCGCCCCCGCTCGTCAAGCATCGTCAAGATCAGGTCGGTCTCTTTGAGCTTAGTCTTATCGAGCACGACCACTTTCGTGCGATATGTCCGGGAGCCTGCCATGCGCGCCGCGCGTCCTTAGTCCTCGGCGTTATAGCCAAAGCGGCGAATCTGGGCCTCGTCGTCACGCCAGCCGGCCTTGACCTTCACGTCCAGCTCCAAAAAGACCTGCGTGCCAAAGATGCGCTCAAGATCGCGACGGGCGTCAATACCGATATGCTTGATCATCTCGCCGCCCTTGCCGATGATGATGCCCTTTTGGCCCTCGCGCTCGACGTAAATGGTGGCGTGCACGCGCAGCACCTTCTTGGTCTGCTCAAGCGCATCGCAGATCACGCCAACGGAGTGCGGAATCTCATCACGGGTGCGGCGCAAGACCTTCTCGCGCACAAACTCGGCAACGAGCGTCTCATCGGAAGCGTCGGTACCCATGTCCTCGGGGAACCAACGCGGACCCTCGGGCAAAAAGTGCGCAACGGTCTCGATAAAGGCATCGACGTTGAAGTTCTTGACCGACGACGTCACGATCTC
>DBFAHJ010000124.1:0-20784 GCA_048227095.1 Collinsella aerofaciens
AGCGCTGGTAGCGTATGGCGGGAACGTATGTGAATCGAACACATCCAAGACGTTTTGCACGCCTCGCAACGGTTTTGAGGACCGCGGAGCCCACCGGAGCCCATCCGTTCCCAAGTGCGGCGGTATTTTACCAAACCGAGCGGGCCCCATCCCAAATAGACAAGCAAGAAGTTGCGGTGGAATAGTTCTTACTTAGGCTGCAAGACCCCAAAAACAGGAACTATTTCACCGCAACTGAGGAGGCGGGAGCGGGTAACCGGCCTAGCGCAGGGAGCGCAGGCCGCCGGCATCCTTGTCGAGCACCGTAAAGCGCACGGCATCCAGGTGCTCCAAGATGCTGATGGCGCGTTTGCGCGACACGCCCAGGGCCTCGCGCAGCACGCTCGTGGTGGCAGCGCCGCCGGCCGCCTCAATGGCGGCGGCGACGAGCTCACGCGCATGGGCCTCGGCAGCAGCGGACAGGGCAACGTCGCGCTCGACCTTAACGATTGCGCGGTTGAGGGAAAGCTCGCGCAGGGCACGCGTCATGGTGTCGCGGCCGAGCTGCAGCTGTTCGCCCACCTCGGGAAGCGCCGGTGCATCCAAGCCGGCCTCGTCAAGCAGCGCGACGATGCGCTCGCAAGCCTCTCGCACCACGCGTGCCGCCGCGGCGGCCGAATGCGGATCGAATACCTCGGCGCCCTCGGCGGCGCACACGCCACGCGAGCAGCCCTCGGCAATCAGAGCCGCGGCAACGGCTTCATCAGCGGCAGGCCACGCAGCATGGGCAACGGCACCGGGCGTAAAGCCCGTCTCCTTGGGAGCCGCCGCATGCATGGCTGACAGGGTCGCCGCCAGTGCATTCATCGCGGCGTCGAGCACGGAAGCATCTGCATACAGCGAGCCATCCGAGCCAGCAAGCGCGCGAGCAGCGCCCTTCGCCACCAACACGCGCAGTGCAGTATCGACCTCGCCGACGCCAAGATCCAAAGCCGCGGCAACATCAACCGCCGTAACCGGCAACGTCTGCAGCACCAGCCAAGCGCCCACACCGCCCGCGATATCGCCGGACTCGATCGCCGCATACAGCGCACGCTCTCCTTCGGCAAGCTCGCGCGAGCGACGGCAGCGCGAAAGCAGCACGCGCCCGCCGCCAATGAGCATCACGGGCGAATAGGACAGCACCACGACATGGTCCCCGGCACGTAGCGGCAGCGAGTTTTCCAAGCGCACCTGAACATTACGGGTCTCGCCCACCGCCATGGGGGCCTCGCCCTCCATAAGCATGATGCGGCCGACAACCTCGGCCGTACCCGCCATCACATGCACGCGCGCGCCCGACTCGAGCACACGCGGTTTAGCGCCCTCGCGGCCCAGGTAGGTAAACGTCATCATAAAGCGCAGCGTCTGGCCAAAACGGCCCTCCACGCCGAGCATCTCGCCGCGATCGAGCGCGGCGACAGCATCGCCCACCAAGTTGAGCGCCACACGCTGACCGGGCAACGCCTGCTGCGTGTCGCCATGCACCTGGATCCCGCGTACGCGGCAGACCGTGCGCGACGGCAGCGCGACGAGCTCATCGCCCACCGCAACCGGCGCATCGTGCAGCGTTCCCGTCACGACGGTGCCGGCGCCCTTGATCGTAAAGCAGCGGTCAATCGGCAGGCGCGGCGCGGCATCGCTCCGCTCGGCACGCTCGCGACAGGTATCCCAGCAGACACCCACCTGCTCGTCGAGCACCGCAAGCAGCCCGTCAATCCCCTCGCCCGTCTTAGACGACACGGGCACAATTGGCGCGCCCGCAAACACAGTACCCGACAAAAAGTCATCGACATCGAGCTCGGCAAGCTCGGTCATCTCGGCATCGGCCAGGTCACACATCGTCAGCGCCACCACCATATGCGTGACGCCCAGCAGCTCCAGCACATGCACGTGCTCGCGGGTCTGCGGCATCACGCCCTCGACGGCTGAGACCACCAGCACGGCAACGTCGATGCCCGTGGCACCCTGCACCATGGCGCGCAAGTAATGCGCATGGCCCGGCACGTCGACAAGGCCGACGATCTTGCCACTCGGCAGCGCCAGCTCGCCAAAGCCCAACTCCACCGTCATGCCGCGGCGACGCTCGACCTCAAGGCGATCAGGATTCTTGCCGGTCAGCGCCTCGATCAGTGCCGACTTACCGTGGTCAACGTGGCCCGCCGTGCCAACGATAACGGGACACTCCACCAGCGCCTGAACCTCACTCATCGAGCAATCGCCTTCTCAACGCATGCGGCAAGCGTCGACGCCGCCGTCTCGATATCGCGGTCGCCCACGAGCGTACGGACGTCAAACAAAATGCGATCGTGCGAGGCGCGCGTGACGACCGGCGTGTCGAAATCTTGGACGAGTGAGCGCTTGAGTGCGTCAACGGAAAGACGCTCATCGACAAGACGCACGGCAACGCACATGGTGGGCAGCTCGACGGTAGGCAGCGAACCGCCGCCGGGAGTCGACGACTCCTCGACGATCTCCACCTGAACGGCGCACAGGCAACCGGCCTTGTCGAGACCGGCGACCATACGATCGCGCAGCTTGCGGGCACGTCGCTCCAAATGGGTCTGCGGAAGCGTAAGCATGCTGAGCACCGGAATATCGCGATGGGCAACATCGGCGCCATCCATGTAGATACGCAGCGTGGCCTCGAGCGCCGACAGGGCCAGTTTGCCCGGGCGCAGGGCGCGCATAAGCGGATGTGACCCACAGGCCTGAACCAGGTCACGACGGCCCATGATAATGCCCGCCTGTGCTGCACCGAGAAGTTTATCGCCCGAGCACGACACCAAATCGAGCCCTGCCGAAACCGAAGCCGGCGTGGTTTCTTCGCCTCCGCGCACCAAGATGTCGTCGGGCAACAGCGCGCCCGACCCCTGATCTTCATAGAACAGCAGGCCGTGCTTATGGGCCAGTGCGGCGAGCTCCCGAGAGCCCACTTCCTCGTGAAAACCCTCGATGCGATAATTGGAAGGATGAACCTTGAGGATCATGGCCGTATCGGGCGTAATAGCTTGCTCATAATCTGCCAGGTGCGTGCGGTTGGTGGCGCCGACCTCGACGAGCTTGGCGCCCGAGGCCGCCATGACATCGGGGATGCGGAAGCTGCCGCCAATCTCGACAAGCTCGCCGCGGCTGACGATAACCTCTTTGCCCGCGGCATGGGTGGCAAGCACCAGCAGCACCGCGGCGGCATTGTTGTTGACCACGAGCGCGTCCTCGGCACCGGTGAGTGAGCGGATCAGCTGCGCGGCGTGCTCCTTGCGCGAACCGCGCGAACAGGTGTCCACGCTGTACTCGAGCGTGCTGTAGCCGCGCGCGACCTCGGCCACGGCCTTGGCGGCCGACTCCGCGAGCGGGGCGCGACCCAAGTTGGTATGGATGACCACACCCGTGGCATTAACCGCTGGGCGCAGGCTCGGCAGCGCGGAGCGGTGCGCACGCCACTCGATAGCCGAAGCCAGGTCACGCTTGGAACGCGGGGCGGCGCCGGCGCGAATGGCGGCGCGCTCCTCGTCAAGCTCGGCCGTGACGGCGGCATGGACCACCGCGTCGCAGGTCTCCCCTGCCGCCTTCACCACCGGCCACTCGGTGAGCAGCTCGTTGACGGAAGGAATGGCACGCAGACGGGCGCGCACCTCATCGGACATGTTCTGGCTATCGCTCATGTGCGGCCTTTCAAAACCAAAGGTGAATCAATCGTTCGAACGTCAAACTATCAGCCAATTCGATCGGCTGAGTCAATCAATCGTTATTATCCACGTGCTCCGTGATCTTTTCCACGCGAACGGCGTTTTCCTGGGTGAGCGCGGCACCTGTCAACGGATCCCAACGCAACGGCGTATGGTCGAGCGGGCCCACGCCCAAGGCTTGAGCGCCACCGACATCGGCGCCAAGCGAACGCCCGCCGGGGGCGGCCGACGTGAAGATGCACGCCGGATGCAGATAGGGCGTCGTCTCCACGCGCACGCGGTCGCGGCCCATATCGCTCACGAGCTCGACGATCTCGCCGTCGGCGATGCCCATGTGCGCAGCAGCATCGGCATTCATCTGCACGGCATCCAGGTCCGATCCAGCCTCGGCGGCACCTTGAGCCGCAAGCCTGCGCGAGGTGTGCGACTCAAAGGGACGGTTGCCACTAATGAGGCGAAACATCCCCGGGCCGGGCTCCACAATGGGCGCAATCCAGTTGGGCACACGACCCATGCCGACTCGTTCCCATACGTCGCTTGCCAGCGCAATTTTGCCGCCGGCAAGCGGAATCACCGGCTCACCCGTGCGCGACGGCAGCGCCACGCCCGTATCGGCCCAGCCGCGCTCCTTGAGCTCGTCCAGATCGATCCCAAAAGGCGCCACCTGGGCAGCCGTCAGATCGTCAGACGTAAACTGGAAATACTCGCCCACGCCACACGCCTGCGCCAGACCGGCAAAAATCTCCCGACCGGGACGCGTGTCGTCATGCTGCACGGGCAGCACGGCATTGCGGTAGAACACGCGCGCATCGTTGGCGCCCACGACCGTGCCCACACCGCGGTCGGCCTCCAGATACGTCACGTCGGGCAGCACGAAGTCCGAAGCACGCGCCGTCTCGGACCAGCGAATATCAATCGTCACGAGCAAGTCGAGCTGCTGCAAAATACCCAACCAAGCCTGCGCATTGCCATAGCCCGCACCGGGGTTACTGGCATAGACGATGAGCCCACGCAAATCGCCGGCAAGAATCGACTGACCGATGGTCGTGCACAGGCCGCGCACCGGATCGACCAGTGGATAGCGCTCGGACCCCAGCTTGGGCCCGCATGGCACCGGCGGCGTCGCAAAGCGTGCGGGATCGAGGTCGCCCAACACAAGCGGCGTGGGCGGGTTGAGCGCGCCGCCCGCGTGTCCGATGCAGCCCAGCAGCACATCGACCAAGCAAATAGCGCGCGCGGTCTGGGTGCTATTGGCATACGCGATACCGATGCCGCCATGAAAGCCCGCGTCCACCACAGCGGCGGGCGCGGCGGCAGCTAGCTCGCGCGCCGTAGCGACAATCTCTGCGGCCGGCACGTCGCACATCGACTCGGCCCACTCGGGCGTCCAAGCACTGGCCGCCTGCGCCAGCTCATCAAAACCCGTGGTATAGCGGGCAACGAACTCGTGATCGTACAGGTCCTCGGCTACCAGCACATGTGCGATACCCAGCAGCAACGCCAGATCGCATCCGGGACGCACGCGCAGCCAGCGGTCGGCAAGCGCGGCCGAACCGCTGCGCCGGGGGTCAACCACGATGATCTTCGCCCCGCGCCGGCGCGCATCGTTGAGCGCATCAACGGCCCCCATCGTCGACGAATCGACAATGGAGCGCCCCAGATACATGATGCAATCGGTATGCGCCAGGTCGGAGGCGGGGCTGTAGCCCAGACTGTGCTCCCAGCCGGTAAGTCTGCTTACCTCGCAGGCACCGTCGGCACCGTATACGTTGGGCGAGCCCAGCGCATGCATAAAACGATACGCCCAGTAACGGTCGAACGAGGGCACGCCGAGCGTCATGCCCAGCGCGCGCGGACCATGCCCGTCAACAATCCCCAAAAGGCACTCGGCAATCTGAGCAAACGCCTCGTCCCACGAAATCGCATCAAACCCCGAGCCATCAGCTCGTCGGCGCATGGGGTGCAAAATGCGGTCGCGCTCGTCAAACGGCATTGCCAGACGATGCCGTCCGCGGGCGCACAGGGCTCGCGCCGCGCACGGGTGCCCCGGCACCGGCAACTCGGCCACCACGCGACCGTCCTCAACGCGTGCCGCAAAGGCGCAATCGGCATAGCATCCCCCGCATGTGGTCACCACGGTGCGACCGTCACGCTCCACAGCAGATGCCATCTCGATTACCCCTTTCACAAGTCAAACACAACACGCCAACAGCCCGGCAACGAGCCCCAGACCCAAAAAGCCTCCCGCACGGCAACGCCCCGCGGGAGGCCCAATGTCAAACAGACGGTACCTTACGCCTCGGACTTCTTGGCGTAGATAAACCAGTAGCCGAGCGCGATCAGAACCGCGCCGCCCACGATGTTGCCCAGCGTGGCGGCGGATAGGTTAAACGCAATGCCCGCGACGTTGAGTGCATCGGCCCCGGCAACCTTGGCACCATAACCGCATGCATGCATCACGGCGCCCATGGGCAAAAAGTACATGTTGGCAACGCAGTGCTCAAAACCGCAGGCCACAAAGGCTGCGATGGGCAGCAGAATGCCCACGACCTTATCGACCACGGTCTTGCCGGCAGTACCGATCCACACGGCCAGGCACACAAAGATGTTGCACAGGATGCCGCGGAAGAAGATCGTCACCCAGTCGATCGTCACCTTGCCGGCGGCGACGCTCACCATGGAGTTGGCGACCGCCTCGCCGTTGAGCTTATAGATGCCGGCCATGTACACCAAAATGACGATGAACAGGGCACCGACAAAATTGCCGACCCACACGACGACCCAGGCCTTGAGCATCTGGACCAGAGTGATCTTTTTGCTCTTGAGCGCGCAGACCATAAGCGAGTTGCCGGTAAACAGCTCGGCGCCGCACACCAGTACCAACACCAGGCCCAGGCAAAAGCACAGGCCGCCCACGACGCGCTGGGCACCCCAGCCCAGAGTGCTGTCGCTCAAGAACACGGTAAAGAACAGGCCACCGAAGGCAATAAACGCACCGGCGAACATTGCCAACAGAAAGGCCTTTGCGACCGGCAGGTTGGCCTTGGTCACGCCGGCGGCCTCGGTCTTGGCCTCGATCGCGGCGGGCGCCAGGCAATCGGGAGCGGGGTACTCCGCCTTGGAATCTGCCATGTCAATCACTTCTTTCCTAATCAGCAGGGACAAGCAATCCTATTGCTCTTGCCCCAAGCGGACAAAGTGGGAAAAGTCGTTGGCGGCCACGGCGTCGTACACGGCGTCGACGGCGTCAAAGACTTCCGGGGACATGGGGTTGTAGAACTCCGTGTCGCCCGGCTGAATTCCGACGAAGACGATATCATCGCACGATTGCTCAATCTCTTCGATCAGAATCGACAAGGGAAGCGAATGCGTGGTGAACATCGACTTGCGGGCCACATCACGCTTGTCGAGCAAGCGGATGGCGCCGACGGGCAGCGCCATGTCGGCGGCATCGACCAAAACCAGACGCGGCGGACGCTCGCGCTTGACCTCGATGATGTCATCCTCGGGCGTTTGGCCTCCGTCGATGGTGTACCAACCGGCGATAGGTGCGTCTTCCATCTTTTTGGAGAGCACGGGGCCGGCGGCATCGTCGGCACGCAGCACGCTTCCCGCCGTGAGCACGATACCCGCAAACGGGGCGCCGTTCACACGTCCATCCACAACGCGACCCATTACTGCAACCTTCCCGTCAGGTACACGCCCGACACATCGCGCACGCGCTCAACCAGATCGCGGAACTTCATCAGAAACGCGACCTGCTGGGCATGCAGGCCAAAGTCGTCGTCGAACACCGAGATGCCGGCCTTGGCCGAGCCGCGAAAACCGCGCTCGTCGAGCAGCGTGTCGCAGGCCTCGAGCAGCGACGGCACCGCCGCCTTGTCAAGCTGGCACTCGCCAAAGGAGCGGATGGCCTCGAACTTGGTCTTGGCCTCCCCCTCCGGCAGCGCATCGACGAGCGAATAGAAGACATCCACCGGCACCGACAGGCGCGGCTCAAAGCAGTCGAGCACGCCGGTGTGGTGGCCCACGGCGAGCGTGTAGTACAGCACGTCGCAGGCCTCCTGGGGAACGTCTTCCTCGGTCTCCACAAACTTACGCGTGAGCTCATAGAAGACCACCTGGTCGGGCGCATGGCCCAGGCAGGGGTCGGCGACGCCCTCGGCGGCCTCGTCGCTTGCGCGCGAGGCATCGCCAAAGGAGCCGCCGAGCATACCGGGGCCCGCAAAGTAACCAGAGCGGTCCGTGAGCTCCATCTAGTGACCTCCGGCCAGCACCAGATCCTGCAGCGCCGAGTAGACCTCAACGCGGCGCGGATCGTCCTGCTTGTCGATGAGCAGCGCCATGGCACCTCGGATATCACCCTTGGGCGCGCCCTCGAGCGTATCCATAAACTCGTTGGCCAGGTCGCGGCCGTAACGGTAGCCGCTCATGGCGCGAGCCTCGCGCTCGATGGCAACGCGCAGCTTGTACGGCACGCCGGGGTGCAGGATATCGGCCTGCTCGCCGGCGGCCTCCACCGTGGTCTCGGCATGGAGCTTTTGGTCCAGCAGACCGAGCGCCATGGCAAAGCCGTAGACGGTCTGCGCGGGGCTGGGCGGGCAGCCGGGAATGTAGACATCGACCGGCAGAATCTTATCCGTGCCGCCCCAGACGCAGTAGTTGTCGTAGAAGATGCCGCCGGTGCAGCCGCACGCGCCATAGGACACCACGATCTTGGGATCGGGTGCGGCCTCAAAGGCGCGCAGGGCTGGCATGCGCATGGCACGCGTCACGGCACCGGTGTACAGCAGCACATCGGCGTGACGGGGCGAAGGCACGACCTTGATGCCAAAGCGCTCGACGTCGAAGACGGGCGTGATGGAACCGAAGATCTCGATCTCGCAGCCGTTGCAGCCGCCGCAGTCAACGCGGTAGACGTACACCGAGCGCTTGATCTTCTTAAGAAGGGTCGCCTTGGCCTTCTCGATGCTCTCGTCGAGCTCGATCTTGGTCGGGCGGTACTGAAGCCGCTCGGGCAAAAGCGTGGGTTCGGCCATGGTTACTCCTCCTTCGTATCAAAATCCATGATGATGCCCTCGACCGGCGCCGGTCCGGCGGGAATCTCGGGCGCATCGGGGTTGAGCTCGCGGTCGATATACTCCGGGTTCACGCCGTGGCCGCCCAGATACTCCATGCCGGGGCCCTGGGGCTCGCCGGACGCAAGCGTCTCGTTGGCAGCCATGCCGGCAGCGTTGCCGGTCTTTACGGCCGAGGCGGCGCGCAGGGCGTCGAGCTCGCGCTTGCACTCCTGGCACATACCGACGGTACGGGCGGCCTGCTCGGCCTCCATGCCGCCGGCCTTTTGCAGCAGGCGCTTGGCGTAGTCGATCTCCTTGTGCGGGGCAAACGGCTTGCCGCAACGCGAGCAGTGCTCGAGCGTGTAGACGCTCTTGCTGGTGAGGTCGTCCTTGCTCATGACGGCCAGCTCAAGCTCCTCGGTGAGCTTGATGGCCTCCATGGGGCAGGCTTCCTCGCAACGGCCGCAAAAGATGCAGCGGCCGTAGTCGATCGACCAGGTGATGGTATCGGCCGCAAGGTCGGTGTCCATGCGAATGGCATCGGCCGGGCACGCCACGCCGCAGGCACCGCAGGCGATACAGAGCTCCGCGTTGTGCTCGGGCTTGCCGCGCATGTCCTTGTTGGTGGGGAACGGCGCAAACGGATACTTGACCGTCGCGTCGCCGGCCTTGGCGTTAACCTTCCAAAGCTTCAGCATATTAGAGCGCCTCCTCATCGAGCGGAGCGGCCATGGTGCCCTCGCCCGCAAGCGGCGACTTGTCGCGCCAGACGTTCTCGAACTGCTCCTTGTCGAGCACGTGGTCGCGCTTGGCGGCGACATCGGTCACCGTCACGCGGTCGGTGCAGGAGTAGCACGGGTCGAGCGAGCCGACGATCAACGCAGCGTCGCCCACGGTGTTGCCGCGGAACATGTAGCGCAGGACCGGCCAGTTGCTGTACGTGGCGGCCTTGGCGCGCCAGCGGTAGCACTTCTGGTTGTTGCCGAGCATGGCCCAGTGCACGTCCTCGCCGCGCGGCGCCTCGGTGGCGCCGATGGCGTACTTGTGCGGGGTGTACTCCCAATCCGTGGTGAGGATGGGGCCCGACGGGCAGTTCTCGAGCATGGTCTCGATCATGTCGATCGAATCATAGACCTCCTGGATGCGAACGGCGGTACGGCCGAAGGCATCGCAGGTGTCGGCCGTGGCGGCGTGCATCTTTTGAACGTCCGGATCGGCGTAGCCGTCGAAGGGATGGTCAAAGCGCACGTCGCGGGCGTAGCCCGAGCCACGCATGAGCGGGCCGACCGGCGAGAAGTCGCGTGCGATCTTGCGGTCCAAGATGCCGATACCGCTTGTACGCTCAATGAAGTTGGGCGTGGAGAGCAAGACGTCGACGAGTTCCTGAACCTCGGAGCGCAGCTGGTGGATGGTCGTGAGCGTGGAAAGCTTCTGCTCGGCCAAAATGTCGCGACGCACGCCGCCGATCACGTTGAGGCCGTAGGTCTTGCGGTGACCGGAGAGCTTCTCGGCCAGATCCATGGACTTCTCGCGGACGCGGAAGAACTGCTGGAAGCCGGAGTCGAAGCCCGTGTAGTGCGACGCAAGGCCAATGTTGAGCAGATGCGAGTGCAGACGCTCGACCTCGAGCATGATGGCGCGGATGTACTGGGCGCGCGGCGGGACATGGATGCCCTGGGCACGCTCGACGGCCTCGGCGTAGGCCACCGAGTGGGCGCAGCCGCAGATGCCGCAGATGCGGTCGGCGAGGAACGTCACGGCGTCATAGTTCAGGCGCGTCTCGGCAACCTTCTCCATGCCGCGGTGCACGTAGAACAGACGGTAATCGGCGTCGACGATCGTCTCGCCCTCGACAAACAGGCGGAAGTGGCCGGGCTCGTCGGAGGTAATGTGCAGCGGGCCCATGGGAACGAGCGTGGTCTCCTTGCCCTTGGTGTCGGCCAAGAACTCGTAGTTTTCCATGTCGCTCGCGGGAGCGGGACGGAAACGGTAGTCCATGGAGTCCTTGCGCAGCGGGTACAGGCCGCTGGGCCAATCGTCGGGCAGCACCAGGCGACGACGATCGGGCAGACCCTCGGGGATCAGGCCGAACATGTCGCGCAGCTCGCGCTCGCCCCACACGCAGGCGGGGACGAACGGCGTCACGGACGGGAATGTCATCTTGGCGGGATCGACCTCGGTGCGCACGGTCACCCAGCCGGGGTCCTCCCCCTCCATGGAGATGACGTAGTACACGGCGTAGCGGCCGCACAGGCTGCGCTCATCGTTGCCGATGATCACGGGAATCCAGCCGTAGCGCTCGTAATACAGGTAGTGGACGGCCTCGGGCAGCTTGTCCTGCTTGACGGTAATCGTCAGCTGGTCCTCGCATTGCCACTCGACCTTCTCGATGCAGCCCGGAACGGCGCGGCGCAGGGCCTCGACATGGCTCTCGCAGCGACGGGCATACACCTTGTTCTCAGTTTCAATCATTCGTTACTCCACCTCGCTCTGAGCGGTCTCGGTACCGAACACAGCGCGGTACATCGGCGTCGCGTGAAGTTCCTCGGTGCTCTGCTCGAGCACGATGCCGGTCGCGGTCTCCACACCGTGCACGAGAGGCAGCGGGGTGGCGATGCCAAACCACAAGATCATGACGGCCAGGATGATTTCGGGGATAAGCATGAGCGCCGGGGCCTCATGCTTGCCCATACCCTGGGGTGCATGGCCGAATACCGACTTGAGTGCGATGCGGGTGAGCGCGGAGATGGCCACGGTAAGACCGAGGGCGACCACGACGACCAGCCACATGGGACCGGCGGTAACACCGGCGACAAAAGTCAGGAACTCGGAGATAAACATGCCAAAGGGCGGGAAGGCACCAAGGCCGAGCAGCGCCAGGACGGCGAGCGCGGCGGTTGCGGGGGCAACCTCGACGACGCCCTGGATCTTGGCCAGGCTACGCGTGCCAAAAGCGTGCTGGATGTTGCCGGACACGCAGAAGGCAAGCGTCTTGGTAAAGCCGTGGAACACGCAGTGCAGCAGGGCCGCGGCGATACCCAGTGGGCCACCGATACCCAGGCACAGGGCGATAACGCCCACGTTCTCCACAGACGAGTACGCAAAGCGGCGCTTGAGGTCGTCCTGGCGAAACATCGAAAGTGCAGCCACCAAAATGGACAGCGTGCCGACGATCAACAGCAAAAGCTGCGGATACTCGGCGCCCACGGCCTGGATAGTAAAGCCGTAGAAGCGCATGATCACAAGCATGGCGCACTTAAGCAGCACGCCCGAGAGCAGGGCCGAGACGGGGCTCGGGGCCTGGGAGTGGGCATCGGGCAGCCAAGTGTGCATGGGGAACAGGCCGGCCTTGGTGCCAAAGCCGATCACGACAAACGCAAAGGCGAGGCGCATGAGCGTCGGGTCGAACTGGTCGGCATACGGCAGCACGCACGACAGGAATGCGGCCTCGTGGGCGTTGGGAATCACGTCGGCGGCGTTGGCGTAGATCAGCAGCGTACCGAACAGGCCGAAGGCCACGCCGGCGGTGCAGACCATCGCATACTTCCAAGAAGCCTCGAGGGCCGTCTTGTTCTTGTAGATACCCACCAGGAACACAGTGGAAAGCGTGGTTGCCTCCACGGCGGCCCACGTGAGGATCATGTTGTTGGACAGGCACGCGAGCAGCATGGTGAACACAAACAGGCTAAACAGCGCAAAATACTGCTTGGCGCGCTCGGCGGGCATGGAGCCCTCCTCGATATCGGCCTTTACATAGGGCAGCGAGAACAGCCCCGTAAGAAAACCGATAAAGCCGATGAGCAGCACAAAGATGGCGCCCAGCGAATCGAGGTGGAACCACAGGCCAAGAGCGCTCGCGGTTTCGCCGCTCATAAGGACGTCGCCGGCCGTCATAATCGACAGCACCAGGACGGCTGCGACGGAGACCAGGTTGAGACCGGCAAACACGTTATAGGACGTGTTCTTGGGCAAAAACGCCATGACCAGCGAGAACACCAAAGGAGTCGCGAGCAGGGCGAGAATCAACGTTTCCATGGACTACCCCCTCAGCTCGGACAGGTCGCGCGCATCGAGCGAGTGGGAGTCGTCCCAAATGCGACGCACGACGATGGACATGATGATGACGGCAAAGATGGCGTCGGTGGCGATACCGATCTCGATGATCTCGGGAGCGGTGGGGGCCAAAAGCGCGAGCGTCACGTGGCTGCCGTTTTCCATAAGGCAGTATCCAAAGATCTGCTTCATGATGTTGCGCTGCGAGATGATGCAGGTGAGGCCCACGAAGAAGTGAGCGAAGCTAATAGCGAGCGCAGGCGTTGCGACCTCGGCCGTGGGCAGGCTGATCTGCGTCACAACGGCAAAGCAGATCGCGACCTCGACGGCGATGATGCAGATGGCCCACGCGGGCTTAAGGCCGGCCTTGAGCGATGCGTCGCTCGGCTCGCCCATCTTCTTGTATGCGCGGTTGAGGATGTAAGGGACCAGGACGACCTTAGTGATAAAGGCAGATCCGGCCCACATAAGCAGCTCCTGCGCACCGGTAGTAGCACCGAGCGTAGCGAGCAGTCCCACGAGCACCAGCGACTGCACCGCATACCAGCGAATGGCGTGCTTGATGTTCTTGGAGACGACCACCATGGTGGACGTGACGATCAGAAGGCCGCCAAGGATGTTGACGATCGAATAACCCATGTCGTTCTACCTCCTAACCGATCCAGCTGGCCGAAAGCGGGCCGCTGACGATGACCATGATGATGAGCACGATGAACACGAACGCCATCGCGCGGGGAAGCGGGGCTCCCGCAGCGACCTCGTCGCTCGGCTCGCCGGGCAGGCAATAGCCCATCCACTTGAGGAACCAGGCGAAGGTGGCGACGGTCTCGGCGACCATGATGCACACGAGCACCAGGATCGCGACGTTGCCGGCACCCACAGAGAAGCCGCCGGCGATAATCTGGAACTTCGAGAAGAACGTGTTCATGGGCGGCACGCCGGCAATAGCGAGCGCCGCGACACCGAAGCCCACGCCCGAGATCGGGTACTTCTTTACGATGCCGCGAAGCTTGGGCAGCATACGCGTGCCGAGCGTAAAGGAGAACGAACCGGCGATCAGGAAGAACAGCGTCTTGGCGAAAGCGTGGTTAAAGATGTGGCAGACGGCGCCATCGAAGGCCAGCTGGCTGCCAAAGACCGAAAGGCCCAGACCAAAGAACACATAGGAGAGCTGGGCGATCGTGGAAAAGGCCAGCAGACGCTTCATGTCCTTTTGCGGCAGGTACATAAGGAAGCCAAAGAGCATGGTGACCATGGCGTCGATAATGGCGACCCAACCCACGATCTCGGGGATCTCGCCGGCAGAGACGAGTGCACGCGCGAACACGCACACGCCGACCTTAACCATCGAGGCGCCATGCAGGTAGGCCGAAACAGGCGTCGGCGCCTCCATGGCCGAAGGCAGCCACATGTACATGGGAACCTGTGCGGACTTGGCCCAGGCCGCAAACAGCACGAGCAAAAGAACGATAGCCTTGAGCTTGGCGTCGAGGCCGGCAATCGCGGTAATGGCGAAGGTACCGGTATGGGCAAACACGATGGCGGCGCCCAGATACAGGCCAAGCGCACCGATATGCGTAATGATCAGAGCCTTCATGCCGGCCTTCTTGGCCGTAGGCGTCATGTAGTAGCTAATGAGGCCCCAAGAGCACGCACCCGTGATCTCAAAGAACACGAGCTGGCCCAAAAGGGTCGAGCTGTACACAAGACCGGCCATGGCGCCGATGAAGGTCGCGAGGTACGCGTAGAAGCGACGACGCGGTGCGTCGGGATGCTCACGGTTATTCTTGCTCATATAGGGAATCGAATAGATCACGACAAGCAGGCCGATACCCACAAAGGCGGGCGCGAGCAGCGTGCTCATGCGATCGAAGGTGAATCCCATGACGAGGGTCTGCCCAAACGAGATCAGGGGGACCTGCGTGTCGGGCATGCCGGCGCCAGCGAAATTCGCGGCGAGGGCGATGGTGCAGACCGTCGAGACGGCGGCACCCAAAACGCTGAACCACTTGGCGTACGGACGGGGGAACAGGGCGACGAGCACCGAGGCCACCATCGGGGCCGCGATAGCGACCAAGCCGAGAAGGGACAGACTGACTGCAAATGACATTGTTTCTCCCTTCTCCTACACGCCGACGACCACGAAGACAAACGCCAGAACGGCGATGCCCACGACGGCCCAAGTCTGATTACCGAGCACCTTAAAACGCGAGCGCGAGCAGGAGTTCTCGATCACGCCGCATACGACAAAGTCGATCAGGCACTTAACAAGGAAGATGACCGCGCCCAGAACGGCCGCGATACCCACGGCCGCGGGCTCGCCCCAGGGGACGAAGATCGCGCAGAACCAGGCGACGACCAGGACCTGCTTCATGGACATGGCGAGCTTGGCCATCGCAAGCGACGGGCCGGAAAGCTCAGCGAGCGGACCTTCCTGGAGCTCCTGCTCGGCCTCGGCCTGATCAAACGGCAGCTTGCCGAGTTCCATGTAGCAGGCAATCGCAAAGGCGATGCCGGCGAGGATCACAGCGACCGGCGCGTCGATGGCGCCCGTCATGATGTGCTGGCCCATGGTGGCGATGTCGGTGGAGCCGCACACCAGGGCGGCGGCAAACAGCGCCAGCAGCATGGACGGCTCGATGAGCACGCTCATGAGCAGCTCGCGGACGCCGCCGATACCGGCGTAGGCGTTGGACGAATCCACACCGCAGAGGGCGAAGAAGAAGCGGGCGAGCGCCAGGCTATACATGATGGTGATGGCGTCACCAAAGACCGGGATGGGGCTTTGTGCCGTAAAGAGCGGCAGACCCATCGCGAGCATAAAGGCGACGGCGAAGAACAGCGGCGGCATGATGCGCAGCGCAAAGCTCGCATCCTCGCTCTGGGACTCGGGGCGCGCAAAGAGCTTGGCCAGGTCGCGGTAGTCCTGCATGATGCTGGGGCCGCGACGGTTGTGCATCTTGGCGCGGATCACGCGGCCGAGACCGGAGAAGAACGGCGCGACGGCCATAACGACCACGCCCTGCAGAACGGCAAGTACGATGTTGTTCATGCTCTCCCCTCCTTAACCCATTTGCACGGCGAGCACGAGGAACACCACGAGTGCCGCGACGATGTAGCAGATATAGATGCTGTAGTTGCCGCCCTCGAGCTTAGTCGCGAGGTCGGCGAGCTTCTCGACACCCTTATGCGGGGCATCGACGAGAACCTTGTCGGGTACGGGCTCCACAGCCTCGGCCACACCGGTGAGCTTCTGGAAGAAGTGCGCGATGGACCAGCAGACGGCCGTGCAGCGGTCGCGCAGCGTGTAGAGCGGCTGCATAAACCAGGACACCTCGGAGGCAAAGGTCGTGGCCACGACGGGCATATGCTCGTTGGGAGCATAGCCGCATGCCCACGGCTGGGACTTCTGCACCTTGCCGACGGTCTTGAGCTTGCGATAACCGCAGGCAAGGCCGACGAGCACCACGAGCGCAATAGCGATCGCGGGCGTGGAGGTGGCAGCGCCGGAGTACTGGTTCATGAGCTCCATGCCCTCGGCGGCAAACACGCCACCGTACGGATGCAGCACGGACGCAGCGACATCGACCAGCACGGGCGCGATCACGGGAGCGCCAATGCCCAGCACGACGCAGATGGCCGCGAGCAGGCCCTGCGCAAACACCATGGGGGCGGGAACCTCCTTGGCATTGGCCGCGGCCTCGGAGCGGGGCGCGGAGGCAAAGGAGACGCCATAGGCCTTGACGAAGCATGTGACAGCCAGCGCGCCGGTAATGGCAAGCGCGACGGCAGCGAACACGGCCACGATCATGACGGCCTTGTCGCCCTGCATGGCAGCGTTAAAGAGCGACTGGTAGGTAAACCACTCGGACACAAAGCCGTTGAAGGGCGGGATGGCCGAGATGGCAAGCGCGCCAATAAGGAAGCAGATGGCCGTAGCCGGCATACGACGGAACAGGCCGCCCATCTTCTCCATATTGCGCGTACCCGTGGAGTACAGCAGCGCACCGGCGCCCAAGAACAGCTCGCCCTTAAACATCGCGTGGTTAAACGTGTGGTAGAGGGCGGCCATCAGAGCCAGGACGGCGATGCCGACCGAGTTGAGCGCCATAGCGGCCATGGAGGCGCCGACGCCGAGCAGAATGATGCCGATGTTCTCGACGGAGTGATAGGCCAGCAGGCGCTTGATGTCATGCTCCTGCAGGGCGAAGGCCACGCCGAGGACCGACGAGATCGCACCGAAGACCATGACCATAAGGCCCCACCAGACCTGAACGCCCGAGGCGGAGAGCAGGTCGAGGCCCACCTTGAGGATGCCGAAGATACCGATCTTGATCATGCCGCCGGACATGAGGGCCGACACGTTGGACGGCGCCTCGGGATGCGCCTTGGGCAGCCAGCCGTGCAGCGGGATGATACCGGCCTTGGCGCCAAAGCCAAAGAAGGCGAGCACAAAGCACACGGATGCGACCGCGGGGCTAAACTGCGTAGCGCGGAAATCCGCAAAGGCAAACGAGCCACCGGCGAAGTTGGTCATGGTGAGGAAGCTCGCCATGATGAGCACAAAGCCCACGTGCGCGATCACAAAGTAGAGCCAACCGCCATGGATGGAGTTCTCGTTCTCCTCGATCACGACCAGGAAGTACGAGGTCAGCGACATGAGCTCAAAGGCGACCAGGAACCAAAACACGTTGTCGGCGGTGATGACGAGCATCATGGACGCCACAAAGGTGTTAAAGAAGAAGCCGGCGCGGCCCTTTTTGCCCGGGTACTCATCAAAGTAGTTGAGACCGTAGATCGAGCCGGCAAACGCGAGCACCGAGATGAGCGCCACGAACAGGCCGGACAGCTGGTTGAGCAGCAGCTGGAAATGGGCAAACGGGAAGAACACGATGGTGTCGACCGACGTGACATCGCCCAGCACGGCCTGGATACCGGCCACAAACGAAAGCACCGCGGCGACGGCGCCGATTAGGCAGCCGGCGGTCTTGGCGGCGTTATCGGCCTTGATCAGCAGAACCGAGGCGAGCGCACCGATGCACGAGACGGCAAGCGATGCGATAAACAGCGTCATGCTATCCATTGTTTACGCTCCCTTCTGCTTTCTCGGACAGGCCCTGGGCCACAGCGGTAACGTCGACGACCGGACCGTTTTCGATCGAGCGCAGGCGCTTGGCCTCGTCGAGCTCGCGATCGGCCGCGCCACCCATGACGGTCAGCGCCTTGGTAGGGCACGCCGCCACACAATGCGGGCCGTCCGGATCGAATGCGCACAGGTCGCACTTGACAGCGCAGGTGTACTGACCAGGAGCCCACGTAAGCAGGCTGCTCAGGGACTTAGGATACGAAGGCGTCGGGTCGCACATGCCTGCGACACCGGCGATAGACGTGCCATCGGGATGGATGGCTCCGAAGGGGCACGCGATGGCGCACAGCCTGCACCCGATGCACTCCTGCTCCTTGACGTGGATGCGATCGCCATCGTGCTCGATGGCATTCACCGGGCAAACCTCGGCGCAGGGGGCACCCTCGCAATGGTGGCAGGCAAGGGCGGCCGAAATACCGCCGGTCTTCACGAGCGCCAAGCGCGGCGTATCCTGAAGACCCTGCATCCGGTGGGCGTCGGCACAGGCGGACTGGCATGTTCCGCAGCCGATGCACCTCTCCGGGTTGATATCGATGAAGCGGTTCATCCCCACTTCCTTTCAAAATAACGGGCCGGGCTCCCGAACGTACGGGACGCCCGGCCCAAAAAGCCAACGAGAACGGGACTACACGATTTGGTTCACGTGCGTCTCGTCATCGAACTTGGCGGCGCCGGGCTCAACGTCCTGGGGAGCGGCGGCGTCCACCAGAGCCTGCTTGAGCTCGGTGTACTGACGCTCCACCTCGCCCTCAGCCCAGACCTGGTCGGCGATAGCGTCGACCTGGCAGGCGGAGAACTTGTCCTCGGGCGTATGCGAGACCGGGTCGACCTTGTGAATGGTCAGCTCGTTGCACTTGCCGATCCACCACTGGTAGGTCATATAGACCGTGCCCTTGTTGATGCGGTCGCTCACGTCGGCGCGGCTGTATACCTGGCCACGTCGGCTGTGAATCGAGACGATGTCGCCGTTCTTGATGCCGCGTGCCTCGGCGTCCGCGGGATTCATGCGGACAAAGCCGGGCTCGTCGGCGAGCAGCGCCAGCGTCTTGCAGTTGCCAGTCATCGAGCGGCAGCTGTAGTGACCGACCTCGCGAACGGTGCACAGAATGAGCGGGTACTCATCGTCGGGAAGCTCGGAGGGCGCCTCCCAGTCGTGCGCCATCAGGTTGGCGCGGCCGTCCTTGGTGGTGAACTTGCCACCAGCGAACATGTCGGGCGTACCGTGGTCGTTCACATCGGTGCTCTTGACCGGCCACTGGGCGTAACCGCCCTCGGGAGCCATCTTCTCGTAGGTCGCGCCCACAAAGTTGGGGCACAGGCTGATGCACTCGTTCCAGATCTGCTCGGTGTTGTCGTAGTGCATGGGGTAACCCATACGCGTAGACAGGTCCGCGAAGATCTCCCAGTCGTGACGGCACTCGCCCTTGGGCGGAACGGCCGCGTCAAAGTGCTGGAAGCTACGGTCGGATGCGGTAAAGACACCCTCGTGCTCGCCCCAAGAGGTGGCAGGCAGGATGACGTCGGCGAGCATGGTCGTCTGCGTCATAAAGATGTCCTGGCAAATGAACAGATCCAGCTCGGAGAGCGTCTTGCGCATACCGGCCGAATCGGGCTCGGTCTGCACCGGGTCCTCGCCGTAGTTGTAGAAGCAGTGCACCTTGCCCTCGTCGACCAGGTGGCCCAGGTCGGTGAGCTTGTAGCCCTCCTCGAGCGGGAGCTTTTCCTCGGGCACGCCCCAAGCTTTGGCAAACTTGGCACGCACAGCCGGGTCGGTGACCTTCTGGTAGCCAGGGTACAGGTTGGGCAGCATGCCCATATCGCAGGAGCCCTGGACGTTGTTCTGACCACGCACGGGCGCGAGGCCGGAATTGGGTTTGCCGATCTGGCCGGCAACGCAGGCGATGGAGGCGATGGTGTGCACCGTCTTCAGGTTCTGCTTCTGCTGGCATACGCCCATGCCCCAGCCAATGATGGCAGAGGGCTTCGCCGTGGCGTACATCTCGGCAGCTTGGTGGATCAACGCGGGCTCGACACCCGTGATGTCCTGTACGGATTCGGGAGTGTAGTTCTTGATGGTCTCCCACCACTCGTCAAAGCCGTTCGTATGCTCGGCGACGAATTCCTTGTCGTAGAGGCCATCGTTGACCAAGCAGTTGGCAAAGGCGTTGAGGAACGCAACGTTGCAACCGTTCTTGATCGGAAGGTAGAGATCGGCGATACGCGCGGTTTCGATATGGCGCGGATCGGCGACGATGATCTTGCAACCCTTTTCTTTGGCTCGCACGATACGCCTTGCGACGATGGGGTGCGAATCGGCAGGGTTATAGCCGAAGAGGAAAATGCAGCCCGCATCCTCCATACCGGGGATGGAGCATGACATGCAACCTGAACCAACCGTGTCCATCAGACCGAGGACAGTAGGGCCGTGTCAAGTACGGGCGCAGTTGTCCACGCTGTGGGTGCCGATGCACGCACGCGTAAACTTCTGCATGACGTAGTTCGCCTCATTGCCGCCGCCTCGCGAAGAGCCGGTGGTCATGACAGCGTTAGGACCATATTCGTCAATTATGGCCTGCATCTTAGATGCGGTGAAATCCAGTGCCTCGTCCCAGCTTACGCGCTCAAGATCCGCGCCCTTAGTGCGGCGGATCATCGGGTGCAGTACGCGAGGAGTCAAGATCTTGGTGTCGTTGATGAAGTCGTAGCCGCTCATGCCCTTAAGGCACAGCTCGCTCTGGTTGGTGATGCCGTTGAGCGGTTCGGTGCCCACGACCTGGCCGTTTTGGACCAGGAGGTTAAACTGGCAACCGGCGCCGCA